>JAAYIA010000042.1 GCA_012735145.1 Clostridiales bacterium
TCGGATAGTCCGCTTTAATCTGATCTGTCGACTTAAATAAGAAGCCGGCTTTGCTTGCAAGAATCATATCGAGATCATTATAACTGTCACCTACTGCAATGGTGCTATATCCTATGGACTGAAGACCTTTGACTGTGGAGAGCTTTGAGTCCTTGCATCTCATCTTTATATCTTGAATAAAGCCCTCTTCATCAATGATAAGTTCATTGCAGAAAATTGTAGGCCAATCCAGCTTTCTCATCAGAGGCTCAGCAAATTGTGAAAAAGTGTCGCTTAGAATAATTGCCTGTGTAATAGTTCTAAGCTCATCAAGGAATTCTTTTGCTCCCGGCATAGGGTTAATCTTCGCAATGGTATTTTGTACATCTTTAAGTTTCATCCCGTTTTGTTTGAGAATAGCTATTCTCCACTGCATGAGCTTCTCATAATTAGGTTCATCTCTAGTGGTTCTTTTTAACTCAGGGATTCCACTTTCTTTACTGAAAGCAATCCAGATTTCGGGGTAGATGACACCTTCCATATCCAAGCAAACAATATCCATAGTGCTTATACCTTTCTTGAAGTTGAATTATTTTGTTATTACAAATTGCATTTAAGTATACTATGTAAAATACAATTCATAAAGTATTTTTTGAGATAACAATTTATGAAGCGAAATTGCGAGAAAAAATAATGATTTCGATTGAGTAGATTCAGTCAAGCGGAAAACCAAAATAGGCTGAGTCTTTGTTGACTGTCAAGTCAGTATCTTCGTACATATTCTCAATTTCTCCAGCTATCATAGACTGGCAATACAAACTGCCGGGTTTACGGTAGCGGACATTTTTGTGTCCGTAAGCATAAGCTATGCCACAAGCTAATTCTTCATCTATTTCTGAGGAGAATGAATTTAGCAGGGGATTGACCAAAAGTTCTGATATGAAGAATGGGGTTTCAAAAGGATTTAAAATTGTGCAAACAGCATCACCCTTGTTGATAAGGAAAAACCCAGACTTATCAGCGCTTTGATCGTGAACGAAATAAAGCAAATCATCATTAATGTGCATATGAGGGGTATCGGAGAGAAATTTCTCACGATATTCAGAATATTCAGAAGGCGTCAGCAATTCTAAACTGACTTGTTGCTGTGATAAAGAAGATTGATCTAGATATTGATCTAGATATAGTTCATCGCAGAAAAAAGCAGGTTTATAAGTGAGCTTCGAATAGAAATTTATAAGGGACTTCTCTGCCGGTGATAAAATCGAAAGATTTCCGTTAGTAAGAACAAGATCTTTAACGTGTGAAGTAAGACGGCTGGCTATTCCCTGACCTCTCGCATTGGGAGCTGTACATATTGCATAGCTTACAAACACATTCTTGCCATAGTAAGTGCCAGCTTTATACAGTGTTAATGCGGAGAGAATGGATCCTTTCCCGTCGATGGCAATATAACCGGTTGCTTTTAGAGAATCGTATAGGTCGTCAACAAAAGAGGTGTTATCCCCAAAGGTGTCACACCAAAGATATTTGAGTCCTTCGTATTCTTTTTGCGTTTCTATTCTTTTGATCTCATATTTATACATATCGATAATAAATAATAGTATGTTGAAGTATCATAATTTGTTATATGCAATAAGATTAAAAAGTTTCATCTATTTTTCTTTTGCGAAAAACTTCCAAAGAAGAATATCAGGGTGATAACTTTCTTTTGCTTTGCGAAGCCCCGGAATACCCATATCTTCTTCCCGGTTAAAATGAGTTATTTCGGGCATGGTGGCAACTACTGATCTGGCAAATTCTCGGTTGACCATAGTATATGCCCCTTCAACTCCCGGCAAAGCCTTCTCAAAATGAATATCAAAGACGTGGTCATCGAGCCTGGTTCCGGCAGTGAAAGCTACAGGTTTTCCGTTTTGATAAAGTAAACCTCCAAAAAATCCAAGAGCTTCGTAGTTTTCGAACATCTCTTTAATGGCTAAAGACTCGCTTTTTAGCTCCGGATCATCTTTTTCCTTATAGAACTCGTTAACAAAAGCTTGTGCTTCAGCCAAAGAGGTGACGGATCCTTCGGGCAAGTTTAAAGAAGAACGACTTGCACAGGAAGCAGCTGCTACGGGCAGGAATTCCCAGCTCCCGTTTCGCTGGAATTTATTAATGTGGTTTCTCTTTGAAGAGAGATGGCGGCCGGGCAGATTACAAAGCTTATCGGCAGTGTATATGTAGTCTGAATTATCTCTATCTTCGGTTATCTCAAATTTATCTCCGTATAGGGGTAAAAACTCTTCAAGAGTTTTTGATGTCAAACCGCGAATCTCCAATTTGTGGTTATTACTATGAGCCTCATTAAGAAGAAAATCTATTGACGGCTTTATGTCACCATCACCTTTTGGATAGGCATACAAATTATAGTGCGGCATTGCGACAAGAAGTCTGCTGCCGTGAAAACAGATACGGGGATCATATGCATGTCTCCAAATATATAAATTGGCAAAACTATAGTCAGCCCCATGACAACCACTCGCACATATTAGATCGTTGATTCTTTTTCTATCGCTAAGTTCTATCTCTTTCCAACAAGTCATAATCCCTCCGTTTATGTACTCCAATCAGCGAAACTCGAATGCTGATAGTAAATTTTTATACTTTATGAAAAAATTATATCACAAGAGACCGATATTCCAATCAAAATAGTAGGTTTTTTACTTGCTTTTATTTGAAGAAGGCTGTACTATTAGCTGGAAATTTGTAAACGATTAACTGTTGCGAAAAGCAGCAGTCGAGCATAGACCGACTGGGTCGAGGAAAGGAGAAAAATTGATTGCTGAAGATATGATTACTGAAGATATGATTATTGCTGATGTTATTGACCAGCATCCTGAACTGATTCGTACGTTTTTTGCAAATGGGATGATGTGTATCGGATGTCCTGCATCGCAGGGAGAATCCATTGAACAAGCAGCTTCTGTACATGGATTGGATGTCGAACACCTTGTTACGGCACTTAACGAAGCTTTAGAGGGGTAATGATCCCGAGATAGTAACTTTTATAGGATAAGAGTTTTATCTTATGTAAGTGTTGAAAGCAGTACCGAATACGGAATCCGGCAGGATGTGGTATATATGTTGCCTTGTCCTGCATTTTTGTTAAAAAATGTGTAAAATCAACATTGGAGATGTAAGATTAAAAGAAGGGTTAAGCATATATGGGAAGTCCAATAATTACCGTAGATTTGCACGGTTTGTATCAGGATGAAGCGATTAAGGCTATTGATCGAACACTAAAAAATTCAGATGCAACAACATATCATATTAAACTCATTCACGGATATAATAGGGGTACAAGTCTAAAGGATATGATATTAAGCGAATATATCCACCATCCTAAGGTAAGGCGAATACAGCCGGGAGATAATCTTGGCGTTACGGTTTTGGTGCTTAGAGAGCTTTAACAAACGAAAACTTAATGTTGCTGCAGAGAGGAAGAATCAATGTCTTATTATATGCCGATTGTAATACTGGTTTTTTCTAATGTTATGTATCAAATATGTTCCAAAAATGTGCCACACACAATCAATCCGCTTGCGATGCTGACAATAACTTATGTTATTAGTGCCGGTTTGTGCGTAATACTTTACTATGTTATGCGTCAGGGCAGTGGGCTCCTTTCGGAATACCAGAGCTTCAACGCAGTTGGAGTACTGATGGCGGTATCATTGGTAGGTATGGAAATAGGTGCAATATATATGTACAAAGTTGGGTGGCCTATCAGCATAGGTTTTATGTTCAACAGCACAATTGTTGCATTCTGTCTAGTTTTAATCGGGGTTTTAGTGTATAGAGAAGAAATGAATCTCACAAAACTAGCAGGGATTGCAACTTGTTTATGTGGAATTTATCTTATTAACAAATAGTTTTGAAGATTACGATATAGATATATAGTGTGTTTTTAAATAAAACAAGGTTGAGATGGAGGAAATGTCGTGAAGATACTAATGGTTGGTTGTGGAAACTTTGGCTCCGCAATGCTCGACCTTCTTGCTGAATCAGAGCATGAGATTATAGTAATAGATAATGACGAAGATGTTATCCGTGATGTTAACAATACGCAAGATGTGATAGCTGTGTGCGAAAATGGTGCGGACTATAATGTTTTAATGCAGAACGAAGTCGATAAGGCTGATGTTTGCATTGCAAGCACTGGCTCGGATGATATAAATTTTCTTATATGTGCAATTGCAAAGAAGGCAGGAGCACGTCATACTGTAGCAAGGATTGGAGTTCAGGACCATAATTCTGAAGCTGTCAGATTCTTCAAGAAAAAGCTCGGCTTGGACTTTGTTATCAATCCGGATTATTTAACTGCAGAAACAATATTTAACATTCTGATGGATAGAGGGACAAAGAGCTGCACTATACTTGGAGGAACAAGAATCGAATCATATCTTGCAGAATTTCTCATAGAGAAGAATATCAATATAAATCTTATTGAAAAGA
>JAAYIA010000043.1 GCA_012735145.1 Clostridiales bacterium
GCTCGGACTTGTTTGTATTATTGCATCCAGAAGCTTCTGATCGGCTCCGGCTCTCGGTGGATCGAGAATTACTACATCAGCTTTATCGATTTGTATTCCTTTTAGACTTTCTTTATCCTCTTTTCCCTCTTTGACAGTTCCTGTTATGCGAGGAAGCTCTTCCTCTGCCTTGCCACAGATATACCTTGTATTGATAATATTGTTAATTACAGAGTTTCTGTTAGCGTCTATTACAGCCTGTTTGACCGACTCTATACCTATGACTCTATCAGCTTTATCCGCCAAGAAAAGTCCGATTGTTCCAACCCCGCAGTATAAATCGAGTACGGTTTCTGCGCCCGTTAGTTCGGCATATTCTGCGACTTTATTGTAAATTCTTAGCATCTGCTCGGGATTAACTTGGTAGAAGGATTGAGGTCCTATCTCAAATTTCAAATTTGCAATCTCGTCAAGGATAGTATTTCGGCCTGCTATGATTCTAGATTTGTTTGCGTGTATTACAGCAAGCGATTCAAGACTGAATGCGTCTTCATCAAGTCCCACTGAGTAAACAGCTTCATCGAGCATTGCAGCCAAGGATTCGATATGCGGAACATCCTTAGTTTCGGATTCGAGTACAACCATAACATCTCCGGTCGCAAAAGCTGTCTTAACCACCATCTGCTTCAAAGTCGATATTCTATATTTTTTGAGAAAGGTTCTGAGAGCATCCGCACAGGCCATTGCAGCTTCTGTTTGAAGCATACAATCGTAGGTGTTGACTACATTGTGGCTTTTCTTCTCGAAGAAGCCTACTTCTCCTTTTTTTCCAATTGCAAATGTTGCCTTGTTACGATATCTCTTCAAGGTGTCTGCACCGACTATTTCGCCCACTTTGGGACTCTCAATACCGGCTATTCTTGTGAGTTTTGCGATTACGTTTTGCTCCTTGAGCTTCTTCTGAGAATCGTATTTCAATTCTTGGAAAGAACAGCCCCCACATATGTGAGCATATGGACACTCTGCTTGTATTCGGTTAGGCGAAGGCTTTATCACTTCTATCAAGTATGCTTCGGCTGACGATTTCTTGACTTTTGTCACCTTGGCTCTTACTGTATCTCCGAGAACTCCGCTACTGACGAAAACGGCACGGCCTTCGTATCTGCCGAAGCCCCTGCCGTCATCAAGCATATCTTTAATTGTGATCTCAATTATTTGATTCTTTTCCATTTTGTTTCTTTCCTATTTCTTCTGCTATCGCCTTTATTTTGGCAAAACGTTTGCTGACTCCCGGCTTCCGAATCGGCGGCGCAAGCGCTTCGCCGATTTCGCTGAGGCTCGCTTCAGGCCTCTCCAGCCTCAGCATCGCCACATCCCTAAGTGGCGGCGGAAGCCTGTCCAGCCCCTCCGCGTCGTCAATTATCTTTATCCACCCCAGCTGCTCTTCTGATGCGGCAACTGTCCGGTCGACATTTGCATTATCACAATTTGACAGCCTCTGTGCATCACCAAGTATTTCTTTATTTATCATAATAGCGGCCAATTCCAATACAGCATCATCAGCTCCCATTATTCCGAGCATATCCCTTACATAAGCCGCCCTCTTGAGATACACGACATATGAATCCTTTCGTATTGTTATCTTTGCTGACAAATCAACAAAGCTCCCTATAAGCTTTCGCAAATCATTGGCTGTTTGTTCACTCTCAAGAACAAACTCCATGCTGTAGTTTTTCTTGGGGTCCGTCATCGTTCCACATCCAAGAAAAATCCCCCTCAAATATGATTTCTTACAGCATTTGGTCTTTACAATCGGCTGATATATCCCGTCACTAAAATAATCATTACCCTCTTTAACCAGCATTATACCCGTCTCTCTTAAAATTTGAGACGATTTCTCCTCCGGACTGATTGTTAGATAGTACCTTTTATAGCCTTTATTAGCTTTGCCCGGAACTTGAGAATCACCCACTTCCAACTCCACCTTGCTTCCAAAATAATCTTTAATGAGAGTCTTATAGTGCCTTGCAACAGCTGCATTTTCGGTCGAGCTCACAATACTGAATTTTCCTCCGCCTGACAATCTAAGAGATCCGGAAACTCTAAGGAATCCGGATATCTCTGCAAGCATACAGCATTTTTTTGAGATTGTCAGGCGAGCAAGCTCGCCCTTAACATCAGAAGCAAACGACAAATTTGTTTCCTCACTTTTTTCTTTTATAGCTTATTATTTTCTTTTTGCTTGAAGTTCAATATCTCTATGACGGACATGAACTCTTATACCGTCTTTTTTGAACTTTCTTGCCAAAGCATCAGTAATAGCCACAGATCTATGGTGGCCTCCGGTACATCCTATAGATATATTGAGGTGGTATTTGCCTTCGTTAATATAGCCCGATATTAATGAGGACAATAATATATGTACGGAGTCCACAAACCTACCTGCAAGCTCATTTTTGAATATATAATCAATAACCTTTTTATTCTTTCCCGTCAGTTTCTTCAAGCTTGCCAGGTAATATGGATTCGGAAGAAATCTCACATCGAATATCATGTCCGCCTCACTCGGCAATCCGTACTTAAAACCAAAAGAAGATAGATTAATCGTAAAATTCGTCGCTCCTCTTCCTTCAAGTATCAGTGCATCAAGCTCAGCATACATCTCTGCAACCTTCATCGCAGTCGTGTCCAAAATATAATCTGACTTGTTCCTGATTGGCTCAAGCTTGATTCTCTCCTTTTCGACAACATCTTTGCTGGCAACCTGTCCCGTCAAAGGATGGTTTCGTCTTACCTCATTATACCTTTTGACAATCTCGCTTGCGGATGCTTCCATATACAAAACTGTAAGCTCAATATTATCTGCCTCTGCAAGTTCATCTATCACCTGAGATAATTTGTTGAAAAAGTTGCCGGTTCTTAAGTCTGTAACAAAGGCAACCTTTTCGATTCTACCGGGCTCCATCGATGCTATATCGAGAAAATTGTATATCAATACCGGTGGCATATTGTCCACACAATAATAGCCCTGATCCTCGAACCAGTTAGCCGCTCTGCTTCGCCCTGCCCCTGACATTCCTGTAATGATAACAACTTGCATCTATATAACCCTATCTTTCCGGATTTCTATTTCCTCTCTGCGATATTAACAATTCTTTGTACTGCTATCCCGGATGCCAAAGCAAGTCCAAGACTTTTTACATATCTTCCTACCTTGTCCGGCTTATGTGCATCACTGCTGATAATAAAATCTACGGCATAGTTTGCCATGATTTTTAGGTCATCAATATCAGGTCTTCTATGACGAGCATTTATTTCAACCAGTGTCCCTGTTTCCTCACAAGCTTTGGCAAGCTTCTCAATATCAACAAATGCTTTGTCTCCCGGATGTGTTAGGATTTTTATTTTATTATTATACAAAGCCCTCAAAGCGAGCTCTGTATTTCTCTCCTTCATCCTCTCCTTCCAGCTGCGGGGTGTAGGCAACTTGAAAGTTATCCAGTTGGCTATCATTCCACACTTAGGAACTCCATAATGATATCCGGCATTTATAAAATCATAATCCTTAATCTCCTCAGGCGAAATGTCCAGCCCATTAGAGCTGTCCATTATATTAGCTTCCACACCGAGAAAAATCTTGATATCAGGGTACAGTCTTTGCGCCTCAGCTATCTCCCTACGCATATCAGGAAGTTTCTTAGGATTAAGTCCGTATATTTCTTTTGGCCCGTGATCCGTTATCGCCACCTCTTCGAGCCCGCATTCCACTGCAGCTTCTACATTCTGCATTATCGTGCCTTTTGCGTGGAAATACAGTCCCATTCTGGAATATCTTGTATGTGTGTGTAGGTCTTTAGTAATCCTATATTTATTTTTCATTTCTTCTATTGTCATAATTTTTTGATATTTATAATAATATTGCTATTATAAGCTGCAATTAATCAGTCTGACTTCCGGTTCAAGAATTATTTCCGTCTTTTCAAATACAACCTTCTTAACATGTCTCATCAACCTCAAAACATCTTCTGCAGTTGCATCTCCTAAGTTTACGATAAAACCAGCATGTTTCTCTGATACTTGCGCACCTCCTATTCTATAACCTTTCAGCCCTGCCTCATCTATCAGTGCTGCTGCATATCCGCTAATGGGTCTTTTGAAGGTACTGCCGGCACTTGGCAGATTCACAGGCTGCTTGGAATTTCGCTTCCTCTGAAGTTCCAAAACTCTTTCTGCGATTGCCTTCGGATCATCTTTATCAAGTTTGAGCGTTGTTTCGAGTACAATGTATCCATCTTCTTGTAAAATGCTATGCCTATAAGAAAAATGCATCTCTTCATTGCTGCGATTTATAATTCTAGACCCATTCGGTGCAATTAATCTAACCGCCTGTACTATATCTTTCATCTCTCCGCCATATGCTCCGGCATTCATAAATAATGCACCACCGATGCTCCCGGGAATACCGCTTGCAAATTCCATACCGGCAAGACCTCTGTCGGTAACGAAAGAGCTTGTTCCGGATAGGTATTTTGCTCCGCCGACCTTGACCAAAGTTTCATCTTCTTCATCGATATATATATGGTTAAAATTGCCACCAAGCTTAATCATGATTCCCGGATAGCCTTCATCGGACACAAGGAAATTTGATCCGTTGCCAAGAAGTATGTGTTCTGCCCCTATATCAGTTACCGTTCCGAGTACAGATTTAAGTTCCTCCTCATTATCTACCAAAACAAGAGCCTTTGCAGGCCCTCCAATGCGAAAGGAGGTGTGTACCGACATCGGCTCATCTCTCAGAACTCTATCATTAGGTATCAATTTTTCAATCAAGCTGATAGCTATATTTTCTGTCATTTATTTCTCGTCCTTCTTAGGCTTATTTTCTGCATTACCCTCTGTTGCATCTTTTATTATATCTCTAGTATGTTCAGTATCGCAAACAACATCTGAAGAGCTCTTCTTTTTTCTCATACGTTTTAACAACCCTTTGTTCTTATCTTGCGGTATCTCAAGACTCACTTCTCCTTCATCAATGCCGAATTGTTCGAGAGTAAAGTAATCGGTTGTTTTCGTTTTCTTATCATGCTTTTTCAAGCTCTTTATTGTCACCTTGTCGATATACCTATATATGACAGCAAACACCGGCACTCCGAGTGCCATACCTGCAAAGCCAAAGAGTCCGCCTCCAATCAGTACAGACAACAGAACCCAAAAGCTGCCAATTCCAACCGCCTCACCCACAATCTTAGGATCGATTATGTTCGCATCAACCTGCTGAACTATTATTACCAAAATTACAAATTCAAGAGCTGTGCCCGGATCTTCCAGCATTAGGATCATGAATGATGGAATTGCTCCGACGAGAGGCCCAAAGAAAGGTATCATGTTGGATACTCCAACGATTACGCCTATCATAGGAGCAAAAGGCATATTAAGAAGCGCCATCGATACAAACATCATAACAGCAACGATAAAGGAATCTATAATTCTTCCTACAATAAATCCGATAAATGTCTCGTTCACTATTTCACTGAATTCATACAAGGATTCCTGCCTTTTCTTACTGCATGTCGCGGCAATAATCTTACGACTGATTGCAAAAAGTCTCTCCTTGTAGTTGAGCAAATATACCATTATGATTATTCCAACAACTGTATTTGCTACAAATTTAAAAGCTGTAATAACTCCCGATGAAACCATTCCTGCAATACTGACTGCATTACCTTGCAGGATATTTTTTCTAATCCAGTCAATAATATCTGCTGTTCCCGCATTAGCGATATTATCTACCCATTTGGTCAGTTGAGGAAATCTTGAAAAGTTTATATTCAGCCACTCGGATAAGACCTTAAGCCTCTCCGGCAAAGTGTCCATAAGGTTAATACTACTTTCCACAACCTGGGGAACAAAGAAATATACCAGCATCGAAATAAGTCCTACAACAATCAATGTACATGCAATTGATGCAAAAGCTCTTGCTGCCGAGAGGATTTTTCTTTTCTCTTCGCTGTCTACGGGCTCACTTCCTTCCGGACCATGTATAATTTTTGTTCCTATAACAGTGGTTTTTCCAGTGTGAGCGTTTGCCAACATCCTAAAGTACATTGTTTTAACAATCTTGTTATATACCGGACAAAGCAGAAAAGCCAAAATGACACCTATATAAATAGGCGCCATTGTCCTGTTGAGCGTTTCAAAGCCTACAGCA
>JAAYIA010000044.1 GCA_012735145.1 Clostridiales bacterium
CCTGTATCTTCAACAAAGGGATCTACTTCGACCTGGTATAAAGTGAAGAAAGGATCTAAGTATTACTATGCAAGTTCAACTTATATAGATATCGTTGGGAGTATTTTTGTGAATAATACAAACACATCAACATCCGGTGGCACAACATCTAAGCCTACTCAGGGAACTTCCATGTCTCAAATGTCAAATGAAGAATTTGAAGCATATATGACGAAACAGAACTTTCCGAGTACATATAAAACAAAATTAAGAGCCCTTCATAAAGCACATCCTGAATGGGTATTTGTAGCAAAGCATACAGGAATTTCTTGGAATACAGCTGTTAGCAAACAGAGTGCTAATGGGGTATCTTTAATACATGCAAGTGAACCGTTATCACGAAGAGCTACAGACTCAAAAAGTTTTACTTCGGGAACACGTACTATATACAAAGATGCTTCAACAAGCACTAAAGTAGGTAAGGTTAAGAACCAAGTTAAATTTGCAGTTCTGACAGAGGTCTGGAAGGGAAAGACAAGATGGTGCAAGATAAAGACTGCTGATGGCATAACTGGGTATATTCAAGGTAGCCTTTACACATATAATCATCCATCTACAATTTCCGGAATCACACAAGACTCCGATGTAAATATAAGAAACGGAGCTGGTACAGACAATTCAGCAATCAAATCTTTGTCAAAAGGAACAAAACTTGAGATAGTGCTTCAAGTTACTGATAAGAGTGGTAATGTTTGGTACAAGATTCGTAATGGTAATGGATATGCTTATATTATAGCCAAATATGTTAAGGTGAATCAGACCGTACAAACTACCCAGACTGTAACTACGCAGAATTTGAGTGCAGCCTATCCAAAAGGAGTGTCCTCGTCAACCTTGAGCTATAAAGCTGTGCCGATGAATGATTATCCTGATATAGGCAAAATAAATGCGGGAAATGAATTTACAATTATTGCTTTCACTAAGGATTTTCTCGGTAAATCCTGGTATCAAGTGTATATTGACGGTGATATTGTTTATACAAAGAGTGATGGGGTAAATACGACTGGAGATATCAAGGAAACAGAATACAAAACTTCGATTACGGGAAAAACTACGGATTCTCTTAATTATCGTACAGGTCCTGGAACCTCGTATTCCAAAGTTGGAACTTTAGCTAGTGGTGCTTCTGTTAACATCAAAGATGTAGTAACGAAGAATTTAGAAACTTGGTATGTAATCGAAATATCGGGTAAGGAATACTATTCGTCGGCTGATTACATAGTAATCAATCTCGATACTGCGCCTTCAAGTGCCGCACCAGAAATAAAAAAAGAAACGAAGACAACTGCAGTAACAGCTAAGCCTAATACGCTACAAGGAACCGGATCTGTACTAGAAGGCGGATGGATACCAAAAGACGGATCTACTTGGTTCAATGCGAACACCGATACGGTTGCGTACTATCTCGACCCAAGAAACTTCCTAACTGAAGATAGGGTATATATGTTTGAAAACCTTTCATATCAGAAGGAATATCAAACAACAGCAGCAGTTTCCAAGGTTCTTGCAGGAAGCCAACTTCCAAAATATGGATTTTCTTCAAATATTTTCGTAGAGGCCGGTTCAGTATATGATATTAGTCCTGTATTTTTAGCAGCAAGAGCAAGACAGGAGACAGGTGGGGGGAGTATTGCTATTAGCGGATATAAATACAATGGCAAAGTTGTATATAATCCATTTAATATTGGCGCGACAAGCGGATCTAATCCTGTAATGAATGGAATAGTATACGCATATAACCGAGGATGGACTTCTCAGAAGAAGGCTGTTAATGGAGGGGCTTCATTCCTAGCAAGCGGATATATTAATGCAGGGCAGAATTCTATATATTTTCAAAAGTTTAACGTTGCAAACGGGTTATCGAAGCTTGCTACACATCAATATATGACCAATATTCAAGCTCCATATCACGAGTCATATACAACGATGAGTTCATATAAATCGTTTGGTATAACCGATGAGTCTCTAACATTTATTATACCTGTATTTAAAGATATGCCTTCATCAACGAAGCTACCTTAGTTTGAGATAATAACCTCCAAATCAAGATGTCATAAAAGGGAACGTTCATTTGAACAGTGTCGTTCTCTTTTTTTATAGAGCTTATACAGAATTAACTTTGTATAATATATTTAGATATGTTAAAATATTAAAAGAACTGGGAGGATTTTTTCTCTTAATAATATATGAATTTACGAAAGGAAATTGTAATGGATAAAAAGGTAAGTGTAGAGATTTCAGCAAGACATGTACATCTCCCTGAAGATGTATACAAGGTTATTTTTGGTGCAGATGCGGAAATGACACCTGTTAAACACCTCACAGCAGGAGGAGCATTTGTAGACGACAAGAGAGTAACTCTCGTTGGCCCTAAGGGAGAGATGAAGAATGTGGCTATTCTTGGACCATATAGACCGTTTCAGGTTGAGCTCTCAAAGACAGATGCTCGTAAGCTCGGACTTGACGCTCCTGTAAGAATTTCAGGAGATGTTAAGGGAAGTTCCCCTGTTAAGGTTGTAGGCGCTGTAGGCGAGTATGATGCACCTGAAGGCGCTTTGGTTGCAAAGAGACATATTCATATTGGTGTAGATGATGCTGAGAAGTGGGGCTATACAAAGGAAAGCGTGGTCAAGGTTAAAATCGAGACTCCGGATCGTACAACAATTTATGATGATGTTATGATTAGACCTAATCCAAGCCCATCTCCTGTAATTATGCATATTGATACAGATGAAGGAAATGCAGCAGGAATGTCAGGACCACAGGAAGCATGTATTGTTGAATAGTATAATGCTATAGAATAATGTTTATCGAAGCGCCGCAATCTATAAAGTAGATTGCGGCGTTTTTATAGAGCTTGGAGCTATTATTAGTTGTAGTAACTAATATAAAAATTTAAAATCAATATTTAGAGCAGAGTCTTCCTTGGTATGTATCACGTTGCTTAAGCTCAAAGTTGATTTTATTGAGGATAGTTCTTTTTTTGTAGCTCCATTCAGGAGATATTAGAATTTTGCGAGGCACATCACCGGTCAGACGATGAATCGTTATATTGGGAGGGATAATTTCAAGACATCGAATTACGAGGTCGACATAAGCATCCATACTTTGAAAGGAGATGTATTCCGGCATCATTTCATGCAACTTTGAACCGAGAACCACATTGAGAAGATGCAGTTTAACGCCGAAAATTGGCTTTTGAACGATGTATTTTACTGACTCGAGGATTTCATCGTTGGTTTCATAAGGTAGGCCCAGAATCAAATGTGTGACAATACGGATGTTTCTGTTTAGCAATTTATCTACTGCTTTATCATAGGTTTCGACATGGTATCCTATGTTCATAAGATCTGATGTACGAGTATGGATGGTTTGCAACCCAAGCTCAACCCACATAAAATTATCTCGGTTGATTTCATCAAGAAGATCGAGAATATCATTATCGAGACAATCCGGCCTGGTTGCAATGACAATTCCGCTGATGCGATTATCTTGCAGAGCTTTGTAGTATTGCTCTCTAAGAACTTCAATAGGAGCATAAGTATTGGTATGTGATTGAAAATATGCAAGATATTTCACATGATCCCATTTTGAAGATAGTAGGTCTATCTGATCGGATATTGTTGAGGATAGCTCGCCTGAGCCACCGGAAGAACAAAACGCACATCCTGTAGTCCCTATTGTTCCGTCACGGTTGGGACATGTAAATCCTGCATCAATGCTTAATTTGACGGTTTTTTGTCCTAAGTGAGATTTGAGATAATTGCTTATGGAGTTATATCTTTCTCCGCTTTGCATATTTTAAGGAACCTCCGTTTGTGCTATAATACTTTAGTTGAGTAAACGAAAGGCAACAGAGATGAAAAAATTTTTTGGAACAAATGTTGTTGGGTATTTCAGAAATAAGTCGGATTTGGCTGAGCAGATGTATAATCCTGTGATTAAACAAAGAAAACCAATGCTGCTTCTACATGCCTGTTGCGGTCCATGTGCTACATCGTGTGTGGAAAGACTTGCCAAAGATTACGATATTACCGTTTACTATTATAACCCAAACATTACAGATAAGGAAGAATACAGCCTGAGAAAAGATACACTAATCCAATTCATTAACAACTTCAATATAGAAAATAAGAATATTTCACATATAAACTATATTGAAGGCCCATATGAGCCTGAAAAGTATCTGAACAAAACCAAAGGTCGTAAGAATGATCCCGAAGGTGGAGAGCGATGCAATATATGCTTCTTTATAAGATTAGAAGAAACTGCAGCTAAAGCATCAGAGATGGGAATGGACTATTTTACGACAACTTTGTCAGTGAGTCCTCATAAGAATTATGAAATAATAAGAACTATAGGGACCGAGCTAGAAAAGACATACAATACAAAATTTCTAGATATAGATTTTAAGAAAAAGAATGGATTTGGAAGAAGTGTTGAGCTGTCTAAAAAATACGGTCTTTATAGGCAGAATTTTTGTGGATGTGAATATACGAGGTATGTTTCAAATAAAAGCAAAGATTAAACAAACAATATAGGGAGCAGAAATGAGCAAATTGATTATACCAGAGAACTACACTCCGATTCTTGATCCAACTGAAACTCAAAGAGCTATCAAAAGAATCAAAGATCATTTTCAAAGAGAATTGGCACGCAATCTCAACCTCGGAAGAGTGAGTGCGCCGCTTTTTGTATTTCCTGAAACAGGTCTTAATGATAATCTGAACGGATATGAGAGAAGGGTTGAGTTTACGATTAAGGATATCGACGAAAGAAAAGTGGAGGTAGTACAATCTCTTGCAAAATGGAAAAGAATGGCTCTTGGTAGGTATGATATAAAACCTGGGGTTGGTCTTTATACGGATATGAATGCGATTAGAAGGGATGAAGAATTAGATAATATCCACTCAATATATGTAGACCAGTGGGATTGGGAGTTGGTAATCACAGAAGAGCAAAGGAATGAAAAATATCTTGAGCACGTGGTAAGAATCATATATAGATGTTTACTGGATCTGGAGGAATATGTAAATGATCATTATCCCCAAATTGGAAATCTTCTTCCGGAAAGCATTACATTTATAGATTCGCAAGAGCTTGAAGACAGATACCCAAATAGGGATTCTAAAGAAAGAGAAAAACTGGCAGCAAAGGAATATGGTGCTATATTTATAAAAAAAATAGGGGGCAAATTAAGATCGGGTGAACCACATGATGGAAGGGCTCCGGACTATGATGATTGGGAATTGAACGGAGATATTATAGTTTGGAACCCTATACTCGAGGACCAGTTGGAGATTAGTTCTATGGGAATCAGGGTGGACTCAGATACTATGCTGCGACAGCTTGAGCTGGCAAATAAAATGAACAGAAAAGATATGGCATTTCATAAGAGTGTTATCAATGGTGAATTACCTCTCACGATAGGCGGTGGTATAGGACAGAGCCGTTTGTGTATGTTCTTCCTAAAAAAAGCTCATATTGGAGAGGTTCAAGTTGCTGTATGGCCGGAAGAAATGGATAAGGAAGCAGCAGAAAAAAACATTTTTCTACTTTAGTGAGTAAAAATGCATTACATAGATGTAGTTATTGATAACAAAAGCATAAATACAGATAATTTCTTTACATATCTCGCTCCGGATGAAGTAGGAGTTGGAGCCAAGGTAAGTGTTCAGTTTGCAAAGCGTAAAAAGCCGGTAGATGCTTACTGTGTTGCAGAAAATATCGAACCAAGCTTTGATAAGAGCAAAATCAAAGAGATAATATCTTATAATACCGAGAGATCTCTTAACCATGAAATGATAGAAACCTCAATGTGGATGAGGAAAAGATACGGTATAAAATATATTGATGCGATTAAGATGTTTACGGTTGGAGGCAAGAGGGTGCCAAAACCAAAAGTACACACAAAAAAATCTTATAAATCCGAAAAGCCAATCCTGACGGATGAGCAAAAATCTGCAACTGAGAAAATTCTAGCCGCGATTGAAAATAAAATTAATAAATCATTCTTAATTAAAGGTGTTACAAACAGCGGTAAGACGGAAGTATATATGAGAGCTGTTGAAAAAGCGTTATTACAAGGGCGTACGGCTATTATCCTTCTGCCTGAGATAGCTTTGTCATCTCAAGTTGAAAAGCGATTTGTCGATAGATTTGGTAGAGAAACAGTTGCTACTATTCATAGTAAACTTACCACGTCAAAGAAACTTGAGGAATGGCTTAGAATAAAAAATGGTGAAGCAAAAATTGTTGTAGGTGCTAGGACATCAATTTTTGCGCCACTTGACAATATTGGTGTTATCGTTATTGACGAAGAACACGAAGGAACTTATAAATCAGATCATAATCCTAAATTTGAAACTGTCGATATAGCTTACAAAAGAGCTCTTATGCATAATGCGGTCATGATAATAGGAAGTGCAACACCTGATGTCGTTTCATATTACAGAGCTAAGATGGGTGTGTATGACCTCATAGAGATGAACGAGAGAGTTGGAACCAGTCTTATGCCTGATATCGAGGTGATAGATATGAGAAGCGAAATCAGAAGCGGAAATCTTGGACTCATATCGATTAGATTGGCAGAAGAAATAGATAATGCACTAAAACGAGAAGAACAGGTTATTTTATTCTTAAACAGAAGAGGCTTCTCTACGCAAATTTTATGTCCTGATTGTGGACATAGGATGATGTGCGATGAGTGCAATATTCCCCTTACATACCATAAGTCAATAAATGCGTCTGTTTGCCATTATTGCGGGAAAAAATATCCTTTACCGGATGTCTGCCCCGAATGTAACAGTAAATTTATAAAATACTCAGGAGCAGGCACAGAAAAAGTCGAGGAAGAAGTCAATAAATTATGGGAAAAGGCCGGGGTATCCAGATTTGACACTGATACAGCATCTTCCAATGATGATATTGAGAAGATAATAAATGATTTTAAGGATGGGAAGACGGATATTCTTATCGGAACACAAATATTAGCCAAAGGTCTAGATTTTAAGAATGTTGGTCTTGTAGGAATAATAAATGCCGATACGGGATTAAATATTCCGGATTATAGGTCTCAAGAGAAAACGTTTCAGTTAATAACTCAAGTTGCTGGAAGAGCCGGTAGGACAGGTGGAAAAAGCCTTGTATTGATACAGACTTATGATCCAGACAGCGAGGTAATAAAGTATGCTGCAAATCGAGATTATGAATCTTTCTACGAATCAGAGCTCCTTCACAGAAGCATTATGAATTATCCACCTTTTACGGATATAATAGCTGTCAGCTGTGTGTCTGAAAGCAGCGAAGTGTCGATGAAATATGCTAAGCTGTTTAGAGAAAAGCTGATAAATATTAAAAATGCTCCCGAAGATGCAGTGATTCTCAATCCGAGGGAAGAAGATGTTAAAACTGATGGAAAAAAGAGGGTTACATTTATAATTAAAGCACCTCCGGGAAGCAGAATGGGATATGTTGGAGCATATATGAATTTTAGAGATCAACTGAATTCAAGTAAAGCAAAATGTTATATAGAGATAGATGTTAACCCATATGGAATAACATAGGAGATAAAATGGCAACAAGGCAGATAAGTGAGAGAGGAGAGGAAATCCTTTCCAAAAAATGCAAACACGTCAAGGAGATAACACCTCGAATCCTTCAGCTATGCGATGACATGGTAGAAACCATGAAAGAAGCTGATGGAGTAGGACTTGCCGCACCGCAAGTCGGGGTAATGAAGAGAATTTTTGTCGCTATGCCTCATGTTTCTTCCGAGGAAGAAGAAATAAGAGATAAGATTTATTATATGATTAATCCGGAGATAATATATACTGAGGGCGAACAAGCATCGACCGAAGGCTGTCTTTCAGTACCGGGATATATGGGTTTGGTAGATAGGCCCATGAAGATTGGTATCAGGGCTATGGATACCGATGGTCAGGTTAAGGAATACGAATTTGAGGGGTTTGAAGCTACCGTGATGTGTCATGAAAATGATCACCTTAATGGTGTGTTGTACTGTGATATTGCAAAAGAATTTATTACGGTAGAAGAGTATGCTGAAAGACTTGAAGCATTGAAAGAAGAACAAGAAAAAGCAGAAATTGTTAACCATGATGAAATAAACAGAGATGATTCTGTTACCAATGAAGAAAAGAATGGACTTTAGAATATGAAGATAGTTTTTATGGGAACATCGAAGTTTGCTGCAAAATCTCTTCAAAAAATTATTGATGATGGGTACGATGTTCCTCTTGTTGTGACTCAACCGGACAAAAAAGGGAACAGAAATAAAATTATTCCTTCCCCAGTCAAAACTATGGCGTTTGAGAATGGTATAGACATCGGACAGCCGATGAGCATTAGGAAGGAAGAAGCCTTCATCGAGAAATTGAAGAAAATATCCCCCGATATGATAGTTGTGGCCGCTTTTGGTCAAATATTACCTGAATCTGTGTTGAACATTCCATTATTTGGTTGCATAAATGTGCATGGCTCTTTGCTCCCTAAATTAAGAGGAGCATCGCCTATGCAAGCCGCTATTCTTGCAGGAATGGATGAAACCGGCGTTACCATTATGAGGATAGAAAAAGGAATGGATACCGGTGATATGATTAGCAAGGTTACATGTGATATCAGAGGGAAAGATATTGTTGAAGTTTCGGAAATACTTGCAAGTAAAGGTGCACAACTTCTTTCAAAAACGATTCCCAATATCATAAATGGGAATGCGATATACGAGAAACAAGATGATTCCAAAGCGACATATGCTAAAATGATAAGCAAAAAGGATGGGATGACTGACTTTTCTGAATCGGCAATAATGGTTGACAGGAAGATAAGGGCATACCTTGAATGGCCAACATGTTACAGTTACATTCAAGGCAAACAAGTTAAGTTCTATAAATCTGAAGTTCTGAACGTTAATCCTGATGGTAGATTTGGAACTGTAAGTGATATAAATAAAAATTCTTATTCAATAAATTGCGGGGAAGGAAAGATTCTTATTACAGAACAACAGCTTCAAGGCAAAAAAAGAATGAGTGCAGGAGATTTTTTGAGAGGTTATAAACTGTCTGTAGGCGACAGATTTGAACTAAAGGAGGATTAAAGATATGTACGGAGGATATTATTACTACGATTACTCATGGATAATCCTGATACCCGCAATAATATTTACTATGTTTGCACAGGCAAAAGTAAGTAGAGCATACAAGGTTTATTCTGAGATTAGAAACAGTACGGGAATTACCGGTGCAGAAGCGGCCAGAAGAATGATGGATTCGAATGGTTTGTCAGGTGTTGATATTAATGTTTTAAGTGGTGGAAATTCTTTGACAAACTATTATGATCCGAGGGGAAAAAGCCTCAATCTCTCGCAAGAGGTGTATGGGTCAAGCTCCGTTTCATCTGTGGCTATCGCCTGTCATGAAGTTGCACATGCTATACAAGACGAAAGGCGTTATGCTCCTCTTGTATTTAGAAACGGTATTGTACCGGTAGTAAATCTTACACAAATGTTTTCATGGCCATTGATTATTATTGGACTGCTGATGTCAGCAGCATCACCATACGGAAGTTTATTATTCCTTGTTGGTGTTGCATGCTTTATGTTTGTTATAATATTTCATCTTATAACATTGCCCGTTGAGATCAATGCATCTAACCTAGCACTCGAACAGATGAGGGTTCTCGGCATGTGTAACGAAGAAGATTATGTTGGTTCAAGAGCTGTCCTTAAGGCAGCAGCTATGACATACATTGCAGCACTTGCGACAGCGGTTGCAAGTTTGCTAAGAGTTTTTTTAATTGCAGGAAGAAGACGATAGAGGTGATATTTTGCCAGCAGACTGGCTTGCTGTATTCGAAGCCCTAAGAAGGGTTTACATAGATGGAGGATTTTCTAATATAGCTATAAACGAAGCTGTCTCTAAGCATAAAGAAAGTAGAGGCAGCTTCGTGAGAACTTTTGTAAAAGGCGTGATTCGGGACACGAGACGCCTTGATTTTATTATTGGGAAACTAGCAGATAAGGGAATTAAAGGAATAAAAACTAGAACCCTTATCCTCTTGAGAATGGGTATATATGCTATAGATTCTATGAATAGCATTCCTAATTATGCGGCTGTTAATCAGTCGGTTGCCCTTGCAAAGAAAGTTTCAAAAGGAACTGAAGGGTTTGTCAATGCAATCCTAAGGAAGTATATTAGAGAAAAACAATCAATCATAATACCAAACAGTCTTTCAATAAGGTATTCATTTCATCCGACAATTGCTGAACTCATTGAGAGGCAATATGGTGATGAAGTAGAAAATATTCTCTCTGAAATGAACAAGCCTTCAACTTTAGTTGTTAGAACGAACACAACTAAGACCACGCGAGAAAAATTAATCCGGATGCTTGAAGAAGAAGGAATCAAAGCAGAGGCCGAGAAAAACTCAAACATCGCAGTTATAATACATGGTGGAGAGATTACGGGAACGAAGATATATCATGAGGGCTATTGCACAGTCCAGAGCTCCTCATCTATAAAAGCAATCGAAGCTTTCTCACCCAATGAGAAAAGCAAAGTTCTGGATATGTGCTCTGCTCCCGGAGGAAAGACAACTGCTATGGCAGAAATAATGAAAGATAGGGGTGAAATTATTGCTTGTGATATATATAGTCACAGGCTTAAGCTCGTAGAAGCTTCATCACGCAGATTAGCACTCAAAAGCATAAGAACCGAGCTTGCAGATGGAACTGTTATGATAGAGGATTTTATAAACAGGTTTGATTATGTTCTCGTTGATGCTCCATGCTCGGGGTTGGGTACATGCTCCAGTAAGCCAGAGATAAAACTGAGGCCTATACAAGAGAAGAATTTTGAACTCAAAGAAATACAGCTCTCTATGTTGGAGAATGCTTTTAAATATGTAAAAGAGGGTGGATATGTTGAATATTCAACATGCACTCTAAATAAAGAAGAAAATGAGAAGATAATAGATGAGTATATAAAAATGCATAGTTTTGTTCGTATTGTTGAAATTGAGACAATTTTACCATATAATAATTCAGTAGGTTTTTTCTATGCTATTCTGCAGAAATTGCCTCACTAACAAACAAACGGAGATTTTTATGAGAGTAGGATATCTAACTGATAAAGGAAAAAGACGACCGTCCAATGAAGATGCTGTAAAAGTTCTTCCTGACTTAAATTTTTTTATGTTGGCTGATGGAGTCGGAGGTAATAAATCTGGAGAAATAGCAAGTCAGTCTGCATTGGATGCACTGGAAAAGTTTATACGACATAATCCACCTGATTGGTTGGAAGGCCGAGATGAGATATTTAGGTACTTTAGAGCGGCTATCAAATATGTGAATCAGTTCATCATAAAACTGTCGGAAGTTAAGCCACAATATGCTGGTATGGCTACAACTTTGGTTTTTGCGTATATAAATAAAGGAACAATGTATATTGCAAATCTCGGAGACAGTAGGCTTTATTTGATACATGAAGGTATGATTCAACAAGTTACTGAGGATCATACTTATGTTAATGACTTGGTTAAGATGGGTGCAATAGCCAAAGCTGAAGCAGCGACGCATGCGAGAAAAAATGTTATTACAAGGGCAATAGGTGCTAATGCGAATAATGAACCTGATTGCTTTAGCGTTCCTGTTACAAAAGGTGACAGAATTTTGATTTGCAGTGATGGTCTGTATGATGAAGTTGATGACCAGACAATCCTGATGAGAATGAGCAGATTTGATGATATGACTATTTGTGCAGAAGACCTTGTCTCTATGGCAAATGAAAATAACGGTCATGACAATATCTCTGTTATTTGCATCAATATGGTGGAGGATTAATTTATGAGCAGCAGATTACTATCTGGACGATATGAATTGTTGGAAAAAATTGGCGATGGCGGTATGGCTGTCGTCTACAAAGGAAAAGATAAGCTGCTTAACAGATTTATAGCAGTTAAGATTTTGCGTCCTGAATTCACAAAAGATGCCACTTTTGTAGAGAATTTTAAGAGAGAATCACAGGCAGCAGCGGGGCTTTCTCATCCAAATATAGTTGGTGTATATGATGTTGGAAGAGAAGGAAATATTAACTACATCATAATGGAGCTTATCGAGGGATGTACATTAAATGAAATCATCACAGAAGAAGCACCTATGGACTATAGAAAGGTAATCGATATATCGAAACAAGTTGCTTCTGCACTCAGAGTAGCTCATAAGAACAAAATTATTCACAGAGACGTCAAGCCGCACAATATTATGATAACAAATGATGGGGTTGTTAAACTGGCAGACTTTGGAATCGCAAGAGCGGTTAATGACGCAACCCTTTCAACCGGAAATAAGATTATAGGTTCTGTTCATTATTTCTCGCCAGAACAGGCAAGGGGAAATTATGTAGACGAAAGATCGGACATATACTCATTAGGTATTGTAATGTATGAAATGTTGACAGGTAAAGTTCCTTTTGATGGGGAAAATCCTGTTACAGTTGCCTTAAAGCATATTAACGAAGAAATAACATCACCGAGTGAGCTCGTGGAAGGAATACCTCCCGCTCTTGAAAGAGCTGTGATGAAGGCTACCAATAAATATCAGACGAACAGGTATTCAAGTGCTGATGAGCTCATTGAGGAACTTGATAATATAGATTTTGTGACTAAGGTAGTTGGGAATTCGGTATTTGTTCAAGCATCTGATGTTATTGAGAAAAGAAATCAGAGAAAAAAAGTTATGGCTGAAGAGGAAGAGGAAGAAGCACCTAAGAAGCCGGAAAAAAAGAAAAATAAGAAGAAAAAAATCATCATAAGTGTAGCTCTTATGCTACTGATTGTTGCAGGAGGATTAATTGTAGCATGGCAAAAGGGAGTGTTCTCTCCTACAAAAGCTGCCCCTGACTTTCTCGACAAGACAATAAAAGAAGCTGAAGTGCTTGCAGAAGAAGAAGGTTTCAAGATAAAGAAGGGTAAAGATGTTTACTCTTCAGAATATCCTGAAGGAAGAATTTGCATACAAGATCCTGAACCGGGTACAGAAACAGTCAAGGGAGGCACTATCACAGTTAATGTTTCTAAGGGAAGTAAAGAAGGAATGGTTCCTAATGTTGTAGGCATGCAGGAAGATGACGTTGAAGCCTTACTAAAAGAATATAGTTATAAGCTTGGTAATGTTAAATGGATAACATCACCGGAAAAGGCGGGAAAGGTCCTTGAGCAAGATCCTGTCGCTGGCACAAAGCTTGATAAAGAAAGTGAAATTAATATAGTTGTATCTGACGGCAAAGGAAACGAAAAGGGTACTGTTCCTTCGCTTACAAGACAATCCTTGGAAGATGCCAAAAAGGCAATTAAAGCTGCCGGTTTCAAAGTAGGAAACATTACATATGAATGGAGTGACGATATAGGAAAAGGTTATGTAATGTGGCAACAGTATCAGGCAAATTCAATGCTTGATATGGGTACAAGTATTGATATAGAAGTAAGCTCTGGTCCGGAGCCAAGCCCTAAAGAATAAAGCTATGCCTATAGGAAGAGTGGTCGAAGGCAGAGGAGGCTTTTATTTCATAAAGGATGGAGACAGGGTCGTCATGGCTACTGCCAGAGGAAATCTCAAAAGAGATAAGCGACTGATTTATGTTGGAGATATTGTTGAATATAAAGCTCTTCACAACAACGAGTTTGTTGTAACAAAAATTAAAGAAAGAATAAATTTTTTAACAAGACCACCGGTATCCAATATTGAGATGCTGGTGGTAGTTTTTGCCACTGCGAACCCACAAGTTAATTATCCTGTCATTGACAAGCTTATAGTGGCCTCTGAATTCAAAAATATCGATGTTGCAATATGTATAACAAAGAGTGACCTCGTCTCTGAAGAAGCATTAAGAGAGCAAATACAGATATACGAAGATATTTACCCTTCTGTAGCCATTAATGGTGTAACAGGAGAAGGTATAGAAGGATTGAAGAAAATAATCAGAGGGAAAAACATCGCTTTAGCAGGGCCTTCGGGAGTTGGGAAATCCACTATTATAAATCATATAACAGGCGGTTTACTATCAGAAACCGGAGATATCAGCAGTAAAACACGGAGAGGAAAGCATACGACAAGGCATGTAGAGATTTTTTCTCTCTCTGACGGAACTAATATATACGACACGCCGGGATTCACTTCTCTTGATTTGCCTGAGATAGATATAACTCAAGTAAGAGAGGCCTTTCCGGAGTTCAGAGATTTGAATCATAAGTGTAGATATTCAGACTGTATTCATGTAAACGAACCTGAATGTGCTGTTAAGAAAGCACTTAATGAAGGTAAAATAAGTAAGACGAGATATGAATCATATTGTTTAATGTTAGAAGAGGTAAAAAAATGGCAAAGATAGCACCTTCAATCTTATCGGCGGATTTTGCAAGGCTTGGAGAAGATATATCGGATGTTCAATCGAGAAATATAGATTATTTGCATATAGATGTTATGGATGGGATGCTTGTACCAAATATAAGCTTTGGCCCAGCTGTAATGAAGAGCTTGAATAGGATTGCAAAAGTCCCTTATGATATTCATCTGATGATTGAAAGACCGGAAAGATATATTAATGAATTTATTACAGAAAATACAGAGTTCATTACTGTTCATTATGAAGCTTGCGATGATCTTGCAGCCACAATAGCTTTAATCCATAAATTGGGAGCAAAAGCCGGTGTTTCAATCAAACCGGGAACTTCGCCTGAAGTTCTTGATGATTTCTTGAACGATATCGATCTTATCCTTGTAATGTCTGTCGAACCTGGTTTTGGTGGACAGAAATTTATGGAAAATTCTATTCCAAAAATCCAATACTTTGTTGATAAAAAACGAATGGATAATTATCAATATATTATTGAAGTGGATGGAGGAATAAATCCTGAGAATGCATATCTTGTCAAAGAGGCCGGTGTAGACTTAATAGTTGCAGGTTCGGCAGTATTTAATGCAAAGGATAGGACATACGCGATTGAAAAAATTAAGGAATAATATATAAGCTACAAGGATTGAGAAATGATTATAAATCTATTAAGCACTAACCACTTAATAAGCGATAATTATTACTAATAACTAAGCAGTAATAATAATTTAGAAACTGTAATTCAACTAATAATTATTAATCAAAGACATTCTCGAAGCACAAAAATCTGTACTGTGCTCGAGAATGTCTTTTGTTACGATTCTATTGGAGGGTCGTAATGCTTAGAAGAAGACTTTTTTTATATAGCATAATGTTCACAGCGGGAATTGCGTCAGGGTATTTGATGTTTGAGAATCATAATTACCTTATGTCTCCAATTATAATCCTCGCAATATCTGTAGCAATCTATAGAATTAAATATAATTCTATAGGCCAATTGAAAGAGAAGAGAAAACTTATAACATTTATGATGCTTGGCTTGCTAATCTTTACCGGAAGATATATCGAATATAATCCTTCAGTGTACTCTAATAATGTCAAAATAGATCCTTTTTCTCAAGGCGAAGTCGAAGGAATAATCTTAAATGTGACTACACAGGATGATAAGACAATTCTTATAGTGAAAGAAACCTTGCTATCAGGTATTGGCAGAATAAGAGTTTCGTATCATGGTGAATTTGAAGAATATCTTCCTTCGAAAATTATTGGAAGAAAAGTTAAATGTTACGGTGAATTACACGAACCAACAGGACCAGATAATCCTAATTGTTTTAACTATAGAACATATCTTCGATCGAAGGGAATAAAATATATCTTTTCGGCAAAGCATATTTCAATTTCAGAAAAAGAAATAGGAAGATTTTGGAAATATAAAAGGAAAATTTTGGAGACAAGAGAAAAATATCTCGATAATTTTGATACAAATAATGAAGCAAAAGGATTTATAAAAGGAGTTCTATTTGGCGACAAAACAGATATAAACGAGGAAATATTAGAAGAATTTTCTTTAAACTCCACAGGACATATTCTTGCAGTCAGCGGCTTACATATAAGTTTTATCTACGGACTTCTAAGGATGATTACCGGGAGAAGAAAATCGATACTTGTTACTATATTCGTTATTGCTATACTGATAATTTATGGAGAAATGACATTATGGAGTGCATCGACTGTGAGGGCTGTGATAGTACTTGTAAGCGGAATGTTGTCGATTTATGTCAGAAGACCTTTTGATTTACTTTCATCAGTAAGTGCTTCAGCGATAATTATACTTGTATATAATCCATATCAGCTATTTGCTACGGGATTTCAATTGTCTTTTATTGCTTTGCTTGGTATATCTTTTTTTACAAAACCAATTAGCTTTTTTGTCGGAGATACTGTTTCGGTTCCAGTAGCTGTTCAAATTGCAGTCGCACCTCTGACAGCTTTTACCTTTAATCGATTTAATCCACTTTCTATTTTTATAAATATACCCATTATATTTATTTCTTCTTTTCTTGTTCCCATTTGTATGATTGGATTGGCATTTGAAAGCTTGTTCAAAAAAGTACCTAAATTCATTATTGAAGCTATATTGGCAATATCTGAAATGCTTATAGAAATTAATAAGAAACTCACATTTGGAGGGGAATTTTCAATAGAAATAGGCGGAATAAGCATGGGGTTGCTAATATCTTTATATGTTCTTACGTTTATTATTTCATCTGAGTGGATGAGGATAATGATTCTTCGAGACAAGAAGCGAGAGATATTAATGGTGATATCTTATCTTATAATTCCTCTGATTTCTGTAAATATCGCTTTGTTTGATGTGTTTGCAGGTGATGAAATAGTTTTTGTATCGGTAGGACAGGGAGACTGTGTACATATCGATACAGGAAAGACAAATATTCTCATTGATGGAGGAGGGAACAGATTTTATAATGTCGGGAAGAATATTCTGAAGCCATATCTATTGAAAGCAGGGGTTACAAATTTAGATATGGTACTAATAACACATCTCCATACCGATCATTATAAAGGTGCATTTGAACTATCAGAAATATTTCCGATTAAAAGAGTAATGGTGCCCGATTCATATATGAAAGCGATAGAAGTAGCGAGAACACAAGAATTAATTAATGAGGATCTTTTTGAAAAAACAACTTTTATTAAATATGGAGATAAGGTTAATATCTCTGAAGATATATATATTGAACCCATATGGCCTGTTTCATCAAAACTATCAAGTATCTCCATAGATGACCCTAATGAGAATAATATGATATACATAATTTATTTTGGTGATATCAAAATAATGGTCACAGGTGATATGCTTGAGAGGGATGAATTGGATATGATAGAATATTATCGTAATACTGATAAGCTTAAATGTGATGTCCTTAA
>JAAYIA010000045.1 GCA_012735145.1 Clostridiales bacterium
GTATCAGGCACTAATATCGTTTGCAGGGTTAATGGCCGTGATGTCGGTTGGCATCGTGGTATTCGAAGTAGACCCTCATATTCCTATGTTCATTGGTGTTATCATCTCTGCTATTATGGCCATGGTTATCGGTCATAAGTGGACAAATATTGAAAAGATGATGATAGATGGTATATCCAAGGCAATGCAGTCAATCCTTATTCTTGCAATTGTGGGCATGATGATAGGAGCATGGTTAATATCCGGAACAATCCCGGCTATGATCTATTACGGGCTGAAGCTCCTTTCTCCAAAGTATTTTCTTGTTGCAGCAGTTCTTATTTGTTCAGTAACTTCCCTGGCTACCGGAACTTCTTGGGGAACGATTGGAACAATGGGACTTGCCCTTATTGGTATAGGAAGTGGACTTGGCATGCCAATCGGGCCAACTGCAGGAGCGGTTATTTCCGGAGCATATTTTGGGGATAAAATGTCTCCCCTCTCAGATACAACAAACCTTGCACCTGCGATGGCAGGAACCGATGTTTTTACACATGTCAAATACATGATAAAGTCTACAGTTGTAGCATATGCTATTACCATTATCTTTTTCTTAATATATGGATTTATGCATGCCACGAACGGAGCTACAGATACTTCACAGGCAGTTATGCTGATGGATGGGCTCAAAGAGTCTTTTAATATAAACCCTATACTATTACTACCGCCTCTTATTGTTATACTGGCTATTGCTTTCAAAATACCGGCAATACCAGGAATTACTTTAGGATTTATTGTGGCAGCGATAATGGCACCGATTTTCCAAAGTGACCTAGCTATTTTCGTAAATGGAGATTCGGGTGTAGAGTTTTCCCATTACGGAGTTACAATGGGGGATATTCTTAACTCTTCGCTTGATGGATTCCTATACAATTCAGATATAGATTCGTTGAATGGATTGCTTTCCACAGGGGGTCTTATGAATATGTCCAGCTCTATTCTGATGACTATAATAGCAATGATGTTTGGTGGTATAATGGAAGGGACAGGACAGCTTGCAGTTGTTATAGATGCTGTAATAAAGAAGATTAATAGCGCAGCTGGATTGGTAGGTGCTACTGAGTTGACTTGTATAATTTCAAACGTTGTTATGCCTGAACAATATATTTCAATACTTGTTCCGGGCAGGATGTTCGCTCTGGCCTATATAAAGAAAGGTATACATCCAAAATGTTTATCTAATGCTCTTGAGTCTGCCGGTACGGTAACCTCTCCACTTGTCCCGTGGAACACCTGTGGTTTGTTCATATACAATACCCTTGGTGTTGCTACAATGGCATATGCTCCATGGGCTATATTTAATTACTCAATGCCGATTATATGTTTTATTATGGCAATAATGGGAATTACAGTTACGAAGATGACAAAAGAAGAACAGGCAAAAGCAAATGTCGGGGAGCTTGTATAATTAAAAAATCTTTTATCGAAAATGAAAGGAGACTCTAATGATAAGTAATAGGAGAGGAAAGGCTTCCGTAAAGATCATCATAGCAGTGGTTGTTGTATTTGCGTTAATAATCGGAATGAAGTTTCTAAATCGAGGATGGATAAGATTCAAGGCAGATACAAGCTTCAAGTTCACTATTGTACTTATGGTGATAGTAGTACTTTTTGTTATATATCTTATGATTAAATTCAAAATCAACAAGAGAAAGAAAGAAAAACAAAAAAATAAAGAAAGAGAATAAAATGAAGTTTGAAAATAAAAATATCCTAGTAATAGGGGGTTCACGCGGTATTGGAAGGGAAGCTGTGAAGAGGTTTACGCAAGAGGGAGGTAGAGTTGCATTTACATACCTCAAATCAGAGATTCCGGCTGATGAGCTAAGACGAGAAACTGGTGCCATTCCAATAAGGTGCGATGTTAAGTTCAGTAATTCAGTTAAGATTGCAATTACAAGAGCTATAGAGGTATTGGGTCATATAGATATACTTATCTGTAATGCGGGTATTTCTGATTTTAACCTTGTAACTGAAATATCCGAAGAACGCTGGGAGGAAATAATAGATACCGACTTGAATGGAGTTTTCTATTGCTGTAAATATGTTTTGCCGTCAATGATTAGCCGCAAGTCGGGATGCATTTTGACCATTTCATCTATTTGGGGACAGGAAGGGGCATCGTGCGAGGCTGCATATTCTGCAGCGAAAGCAGGAGTAATAGGTTTAACTAAGGCAATTGCAAAAGAGGTAGGTCCTTCAAATATTCGTGTAAATAGCATTGCACCCGGAATGATAGATACAGATATGATGAATGGAATCTCAGAGGATGCAAAGAAGCAAATTGTAGAGGATCAACTTGTAGGCAGAATTGGTCAGATAAGCGATGTTGTAAACGCAATGGAGTTTTTGACATCTGAGGATGCAGCTTTCATAACAGGTCAGGTAATTGCAGTAAATGGGGGCTGGTACATTTAAACACTGTATGTTGAGGCTATGATAATCGACACATACAAGACAAATGCTAACCTTAGCAAAGCCAAGCATATATAGATAATAAAATACGATCAACCACAATATATAGTGATTGGTCGTATTTTTTTATTCAAAAAATATATGTAAAGATATCTTTACATATATAAAGTGGGGAATTATATTCAAATTAAGGCTTTTATTATTGAATAAGGGTGAATTGTGGTGTAAAATGGTGACATTATAAGGGGTAATTTTATTTAAATGCCAGATTTATGATTGGAGTCTTATGTTTACAGGTACTTATCAAAACACAATAGACAGTAAGAATCGGATGATTATTCCTGTAAGATACAGAGATTTGCTTGGCAGACGCTGCATGCTTACAAGAGGTTTTGATGCCTGCCTTTATATTTACTCCCTGGAAGATTACGAAGTTCTGGTGGACAAAATAAGAAAACTCCCACAATCCGATAAGGATGTTCGTAAATTCATCAGAGAATTCTTTTCAAACACAGAAGAATGCAATCTGGATGCACAAGGGAGGATATTGATTCCTCAGCATCTGCGCGAGTATGCAGGAATTAATAAGAATCTTGTGACAAAGGGTGCTTTAGACAAGATAGAGATATGGAGTGCTGAAGTTCTTTCAGACCCTGAAAATGAGAATATGATGGAGAACGAAGAATTCGTCAAGAAGCTCGATCTATATGACTTGTAGGGAGAGAAGAAATGGATTTTGAACATTTACCAGTCCTCTTCGAGGAGGCAATCGACGCCTTGAATATTCAGAAAGACGGGATATACATAGACGGAACTGTTGGTGGTGGCGGCCATTCTGCCGGTATATGCGAAAGGCTATCCGAAATCGGAACACTTGTAGCTGTTGATAGAGATGTGGCCGCACTTGAAGCAGCTAATAATAGGCTTAAAGGATATACCTGTTCTAAAAAATTTATACATGCGAATTATAGTGATGTGGATGCAATCGCAGAAGCGTGTGGGAAGAAAGTACAGGGAATAATTCTGGATCTCGGAGTTTCTTCATTTCAGCTTGATAACGCTGATCGAGGTTTTTCTTATATGAAAGACGCTCCAATGGATATGCGCATGAACGAAGATGATCCGCTGACAGCGTATGAGGTCGTAAATACATACACTGAATCTGATTTGACAAAAATAATACGTGATTATGGAGAAGAACAGTGGGCCTCAAGAATATCGAAGTTCATTGTGAAGGCGAGAAAAGAAAAATCTATATCTACAACGGGAGAACTTGTTGAGGTAATAAAAGCAGCAATTCCGGCAAAAGCAAGGCGTACAGGCCCTCATCCTGCAAAGAGGACTTTCCAAGCAATAAGGATAGAGGTAAATGCAGAGCTTGAACATCTGACAAAAGCAGTGAGAGAGCTCCCGAATCTTCTAGATACAGGGGGAAGGATAGCGATAATAACTTTTCATTCACTTGAGGACAGAATAGTAAAAAAGGGATTTGATAGGAGACTAAATCCTTGTACTTGTCCAAAGGAATTCCCAATATGTGTATGTGGAAAGGTGACTGATGTCAGACGAGTAACAAAAAAACCTATTACGCCTAATAATAAAGAGCTAGAAAATAATACGAGAGCTAGAAGTGCAAAGCTCAGGGTTCTTGAGAAAATATAACACACTATTTCAAAAGGGGATGCAAAAATGTCAAGTGCAGTAGGAGCTACACGAGGGAATGCGTTTCAACCGGCTACTCAACCTGCGATAAATTACAATCCGAGGAGAAGAGAAGCGTCTGTTGATAGTGTCACCAGTAAAGGAAATAAAACTCTTGCAAAGTTTATAATAATAGTAATTGCGGTTATATTTATTCTAATAGGATTTCAGGCATATACCGCTACTTTGCAGTACGAAAATAATATTCTTCTTCAAGAAAACGAATACTTGCAGGCTGAGATTGATTCAATTAAGAGCCAAATAGTGGAAGAAACTAAGGTAACAAGGATTGAGAGCATAGCTACACATAAGTATGGAATGGTATACCCAACTTCCGATAATTGCATAACCATCTATGAAGGAAAAGAAGGTGGAGAGAATTTGGCTGCTACAATTAAAGGTGAAGCCTACAATTAGCACAGATTTAATTTAACATAAAAAGCCACTGACCCATAAAGGATTGGTGGCTTTTTTGCCAAAAAAGGCATAGAGTATAATAAATGAAAAAAAATAGAAGAACATTTGAGAATACAAAGGAAAAACTCTTCAGGAACGGAATAGGCTATAGTAACAGAATCCGCCTGGCAGGTGGTTTTGCTTTTATGCTGTTTCTGATGATACTTCTAATAATCCGAATGGGTTATTGGCAGATTGTAAGAGCAGATGATTTGCAGGAAAAAGCAATTTCTATGCAAACTGTAGATACCCAGATCAATCCTGTAAGAGGTACTATTTATGATTCTAAAATGAATATACTTGCAGAGAGTGTAACGGAATATGAATTGTATGGATATACACAGTCTTTATATAAATACGAGGGAATAACCGAAACGGAAAAAGAATCCACAGTCAAAAAACTTTCAGAAATAACTGGTTTGGATAAAGAGCTTATCAAGGAAAAGCTGGAAAGCAAGAAAAATCTCGTACTACTTGCTGATGGATTGACCAAAGAGTCAGTTGAAAAGGCACAAAAATTATGGGATACCAATGTTGTGGTTAAAACCAAGGCCGCAAGATACTATCCGAATGGAGCTTTTGCTGCGCAGGTTATGGGAGGTGTAAACGCAGATAATATGGGTAGGACAGGTCTCGAGTACCAGTATAATTCTGAACTTTCCGGTGTAAAAGGTAGAGTTGTAAGAACAACAGACAGAGATGGTAACACCGTGGCCGGAGGGAGTAAGAAATCATACGACGCTCAGGCCGGCAAAAGCATTGTAACTACAATAGATTCTGTTATACAGCACTATGTTGAGGAAGCCCTGTTTACAGGGATGGAGAAGACCGGTGCTGAAGCTATTACGTGTATAGTTATGAATCCCAATACAGGTGATGTACTTGCTTTGGCATCAACACCTGAATATGATCCGAATAATTCCAACAGGCCTTCTGACTCTACAGAATATGCAAGATTTAAGAATATGGATACCGATAAGCAAACGGAATATTTGAGCAAGATGTGGACAGTCGATGCAGTAAGCAGTATATATGAACCTGGTTCCACATTCAAACTTATAACTGCAGCAGCGGCTTTAGAGTCCGGAACCGCAAACGATAATACGACATATTACTGCAACGGAAAAATTCACGTGGGAGATTATGATCTTCGCTGTCTTGGCTATCACGGTACTCAGACGCTGAATGAAGCGGTAGGAAACTCATGCAATACTGCAATGGCAGAAGCTGCATTGGATATGGGCGGGAGAACATTTTATAATTATATTGATCTGTTTGGATTCAACGATAAGACAGGGATAGATCTTCCCGGAGAGACCGATTCTATAGTAAAAGATCCGAATGGAATGAGTCCTGTAGACCTTGCAACTACGGGTTATGGACAGGGAATAGCCGTTACACCTCTTCAAATCCTATGTGCTGTCAATAGTTTTGGCAATAAAGGTGTGATAATGAAGCCGAAATTAGTTAAAAAAATTGTTGATGCAGATGGAAAAATAGTTCAAGAAATACAAGATCAGCCAATTAGACAGGTAGTATCGGAAAGTACGGCAGAAAAACTATGCGATATAATGGAATGTTATGTTGCCGATGCAAGTGGATCTGGAGCCTATGTTCCAGGATTCAGAGTAGGAGGAAAGACAGGTACAGCTAATATAGTATCTGGCTCCACATATAGTGATGCTACAAACACATCATTTGTAGCTATGGCACCTATGGATGATCCACAGATCTCAATTATATGCATTGTATATAAGCCAACTAAACTTCAATATGGTAACTTTACTGCTGGTCCGATTGTTAAAGAAGTAATGGAGAAGTCCCTTACGTATCTTGGTGTTGAAAGACAGTATTCAAAGTCAGAAGAAGAGAAGGCAAAGAAAAACATGGTCAAGGTTCCAAGAGTAACAGGAAAAGACAGTTTGAAGGCTATATCTATATTGAAGAGCAAAAATCTTAACTACACGGTAATGCCGGAAAGCAAAAGTGATAAATCTTTTGTTGTTGTTGATCAATATCCTAAAACAGGGACAAAAGTGGATAAAGGAACGACTATATATTTGTACAGTGAATAAACAAATAGTTTTGGAGATTATCGATGGAGATATTAAAGCACAGTGCGGTGGTATTAATAGCATTCACAGTATCGATTTTTGTGACAGCAATTATGATACCGATATTGAAGAAAAAACAGTTCGGTCAGTTTATTAGGGAAGAAGGCCCCAAAGCTCATCTTAACAAGGCAGGAACTCCTACCATGGGGGGAATAGCAATAATTGCCGGAATCACGGCAGCAATTTTGTATAGCGGCTTACCAATCGGCAAAGTGAGCTTTGATAAAATAGCAATAATACTATCGATGATAGCTTTCGGAATAATAGGTTTTATCGATGATTACAATAAAATAGCAAAAAAACAAAACGAAGGATTAACTCCTAAGCAGAAGGTGTTTCTTCAGATATTGTTCGGATTAGCTCTCGCTGTATTTATGGCAGTAAGAGAGGGCACTGATGTTTTTATACCTTTTACAAAAGTATATGTTGATTTTGGGTGGTTTTATATACCCTTCGTTGTATTTACTGAAGTTGCAATGGCGAACGCGGTTAATTTAACTGATGGTCTAGATGGACTTGCTTCCAGTACAACGGCAATAGTTGCAGCCAGTTTTACGATAATAGGGATTGCTATTATTCCGGGAGGGGATGAAGCTATGTCTGTGGCAGGTCAAGCTATATTGGGAGCAAGCTTAGGCTTCTTGGTCTTTAATCACTACCCTGCAAAAATATTTATGGGGGACACCGGTTCAATGGCTCTTGGTGGAGGACTTTCTGCAACTGCAATAGTAGGCAATATGGAATGGCTGCTGCCAATATCAGGACTTATATTTGTTATTGAAGCTCTCTCTGTAATAATACAGGTTATATATTTTAAAAAAACGGGTGGCAAAAGAATATTCAGAATGGCACCAATACATCACCACTTCGAACTGGGAGGATGTTCGGAGAGTAAAGTAGTAGTCTGGTTTTCTTTATTTGCAGCTTTATGTTGCATTGTTGCGATACTTTCAGTTGTATGAAAAAATGTTATAAAATATCCCAAAGAGTTTGATATGATGAAAAGGTGCAAGAAATGAAAAAAATAGAAGAATACAAAAAAAGAATAAAAGATAAGAAAATACTTGTTGTCGGTCTGGGTAAATCAGGAAAAGCAGCTACAGAAGTTTTAAATGAGCTGGGTGCGAATGTAGTTGTTCAAGACTCTGCCACAAAGGAAAAAATTGATGATAAGTTCCTCAAATATTTAGAAAACAATAATATTCAGGGATTTTATGGAACGGTTCCGGACGAACTGACATCTTACGATATTATTGTATTGAGCCCAGGCGTACCTACAGATCTTGATTTTATTTGTGAGGCAAAAAAAGCTGGGGTGGAAGTAATTGGAGAGCTTGAGCTGGCATATAGATTGTGTAATGGACGATTTATTGCAATAACAGGAACTAATGGCAAGACAACGACAACCACGCTTGTAGGAGAAATATTCAAAGCATCCGGAAGAAAGACATCGGTAGTTGGCAATATCGGAAACCCTGTAGTTTCAAAAGCTGTAAATGCGGGTGAGGATGAATGGATGATTGTAGAGGCTTCTTCCTTTCAACTGGAGACAATCAAAGAATTTAAGCCAATGGTTTCATCGATTTTGAATCTAAAACCAGATCATCTGAATAGACATAAGACAATGGAATCTTATGCTAAAGCAAAGGCCAATATAATTGTTAATCAGACAAAAGAAAATTTCCTCATAATAAACTATGATGATAAGGAATGTTTGAAGCTTGCTGATTTGAGTAAGGCAATGGTAGTTCCATTCAGCAGAAAAGAAAAAATAGAAATAGGCTCATATATTGACAATAATGAAATTATCGTAAAAGATGAAAAAGGTGAGTCACATATGATTTGCAAAACTTCAGATCTAAAAATTATAGGAAGCCATAATTTGGAAAATTCTCTTGCAGCAGCAGCTATCAGCTATTTTGCAGGTATTTCTCCTGAGGTGATTGGACATGCAATAACTGAGTTTCCTGGTGTTGAACACAGAATTGAATTTTGTGGCAGAGTTGATGGAATAGACTTTTATAATGATTCCAAAGGAACGAATGTTGATGCTGCAATGATTGCCCTTAAAGCACTTGAAAAAAACATTATACTGATTGCAGGAGGAGACGGTAAGGGGCAAGATTTTACGGCTCTCGGCAAGGAACTTAAAGACCATGTAATTGCATTGATATTGCTTGGACGTGATGCTCCTGTTATCGAGAAGGCAGCGAGAGATGCAGGCTTTAATAATATATTTAATTGTAAAGACATGTCTGAATGCATAAGGAAGGCTTATGACCTTGCACGAGAAGGGGATAAAATCCTTCTATCTCCGGCATGTGCAAGTTGGGATATGTATGAAAATTTTGAGCAAAGGGGAAGGCATTTTAAGGATATAGTTAAAGATCTACTTAATTAACAAACAGGATATTCAATGACTAAAACCAAAAAAAACGATAATAAGACTACAAGAAATAAAAAGGGAGAGAAGGTCTCTGGCAAAAGAATTAGAGAAAAGCAAGGATTGAGTTCTCAATTGAGATCTTTGCCGGCTGGTTTGACCAGAACAGTAAAACGTTATGACTTTTATGTTGTAATAATTGTATTTTTTCTCGCTTTTTTTGGCGTAGCAATGGTTTTCAGTGCTGGATATTATACAACAATAAATATTTCGGAACCGGATCCATATTTTTATTTAAAGCGACAGATGGTTTTGGCAGTCACAGGTTTATTTCTTATGCTTATTGTGGCTAATATTGACTATCACTTATATGCTAAATTTGCAAAGCCTGTTATTTTTATAAGTATTTCACTTCTTGTATTGGTTTTGCTGATAGGAGTAAATATTAATGGAGCAACAAGATGGATTGGTGTGGGGTCGTATAGAATAACACCGAGCGAGATATCTAAGATTGCTGTCATGATATTTACATCGGCATTTATTGCTGAGGATCCTGATAATATAAAAACAGCCAAAGGACTTGGAATACTTGCCTTTGTGATGATGGCACATTTTATACTTGTTATAATGCAACCGAATCTTTCAACTGCGATTGTATTGGTCCTTATTGTAATAGCAATAATGATAGTTGCAGGCATGAATTTGATTTATCTGATAATTCCAACCATTCTTGCGATAGCAGGGTATTTTTATATTATCACCTTTCAAAAACCCTATCATGTGTATATGAGATTAACTAGTTTTATTGACCCTTTTGCTGACAGCCAGGGAGACGGATATCAAGTAACACAAGGATTAATTGCCCTTGGTAATGGAGGTATTAAAGGTCTGGGTTTTGGAAAAAGTATTACCAAGAATCTATATCTTCCTGAACCTCAGAATGATTTTATACTTGCAATAATTGGTGAAGAGTTGGGATATATTGGAGTGCTGCTCCTTATGGCAATATACATATTATTACTATTCAGATTGATAATGATTGCACTTCGGGCGAAGGACGATTTCGGCTTTTATCTCACAACGGGTGTTGCTGTACTCCTTGGAATACAGGTAATAATAAATGTTGCTGTCGTTACATCATCGATGCCTGCAACAGGAATAACCTTACCATTTATAAGCTACGGCGGAACTTCAATATGGATATTTATGGCGGCAATAGGTGTTGCCCTTAATGTATCGAAGAAAAGAGAGAAAAAACCTGGAAGGAGGGCAATCCGATGAAGATAGTTCTCACAGGAGGGATAACAGGAGGACATATATATCCTGCCCTTGCAATAGGTGACAAGTTTAAAGAGAATAATCCGGGTTGTGAAATTATATATATTGCACACGGTGAGTCGCTTGAGAGATCAATAATTCCTGCTGCGGGCTATGATTTATATGAAGTTGCATCAGAACCACTTGACAGAAGAAACATTTTCAGGTTAATAGGTACAATTTTTAAGACACTGAGGGGAACTAGTGCAGCTTATAAGATTATGAAGAAGTTTAAACCTGATGTAGTAATAAGCACAGGTAGCTATGTTAGTGTTCCTGTAGTTTTTGCGGGATCCAGATACGGTGCAAGCATATATATTCACGAACAAAATGGATTTCCCGGCATGTCAAACAGACTTCTTTCAAGATATGCAAAGAAGGTGTTTACGGGATTTGAGAGCGCAAAGCAGTATTTTAAGGATGACAACAATATAATGCATACCGGAAATCCGGTACGCAAAGAATTTAGTGGTAGAGATAGATTGACAGACAGGAATAATCTTGGAATAAATGAGTCTGATTTAGTAATTATGATCTTCGGTGGCAGCCTCGGATCGGAGACTACAAATATGATTGGCGAAGCAGTTTCTAGAAAATACGCTGATACAATAGGATATACAGTCATATGGGGAACAGGAAAAAATTATTATCAGAATATTATTGATAGGTTTGAAGATGAGGGCTTTTTTCCATCAAATCTTAAGATATCCGCATATATAGAAAACATGCCGGAGATTTTATCGGCATCTGATATTTCTGTAAGTAGGAGCGGAGCAATTTCAACTGCTGAAATAACAATGGAGGGAAGGGCTGCGATATTTGTCCCTTCACCAAATGTCACAGAGGATCATCAGTACTATAATGCAAAAGCAGTTGTGGACAAGGGTGGCGCATTTGTAGTCAGAGAGAATGATGAAACATGTGATGAAGTAATAAAGCTTATCGATAAACTTGATTCTGACAGAGACAAGATAAGAGAGATGGAGGCTGCAAGTAATATGATGGCACCGATCAATGCAGCTGAAATTATTTACGATACTATCATGGAGACATACAAATAATGTCGGAGAAAAAAAGCTACGGTCTATCCAAAGAAGATTATTATAATGTCGATGAGCTTAAAGCAAGGGCAGAGAAAAGAAAAGCCGAGAGACTTGCTAAACAAAAGAAAGCGAGAAAAAGGCTCATCAAAATTTTCTCTGCGATAGTTATTATTGCGGCTTTTTTAATATTTTCATTATCTAGCTTATTTACAGTAGACTCTTTAGAAGTCAGAGGAAATTCTCATTTTACATCTGAAGAAATAATAAATATTTCTCATGCAACTCCGGGAAAAAATTTAATATATAACCCCAATAAGGTAGAGATTGAGGATTACCTAGAGAACAATCCATACATTAAGAAAGCAAAAGTGACGAGGGGATTCCCATCAACGCTAATTATAACAGTAGAAGAAAGAAAACAATTGTGTGCGATTAAATATGATGACGAGTACCTAGTAATTGACAAAGATGGCATACTACTCAAAAAGACCCCAAAGATGCCAAAATTGACATTGGTGAAAGGAATTGTAGTTAAAAAGATTGAACTTGGAAAACCCATTGAAGTAAAAGATAAAGAAATTTTTAACGAAACATTAACCGTTTTAGACAAAATGGTTAATAGTGATCTTTACTATATAAAACTTGATATGACAGACAAAATGATTAAGGCGTATATTTATGAAAACTTGATTGCTAAAGCTACATTTAAGCAGCTTACAGAAGCGATGGATAAGAACAGACTTCATGCAATACTTGAACGTCTTTTTGATAAAGGAATCAAAAGAGGAACGATAACATTCACTGATGACGGATTTGCTTCGTTTGAACCACGAGTTTAGGGGATAAGTTTACAAGTAATAGTGCTATGTAAATCAAAAGACCCTAAATATAGTGGTTTCTATGAAAATGTTAATGCAATTAGAGATATCATGTGTTAAGATAACTATATATATTTATGTGTAACGAGGAGGGCTACTATGGAATTTATTTCGGACTTTGTATCTGAACAGGAGAATGCGGCTATTATCAAGGTGGTAGGCGTAGGTGGCGGAGGATGCAACGCAATAAATAGAATGGTCGATACGGGACTGCAAGGAGTTACATTTATTGCAGTTAATACAGATAGACAGGCTCTTGCAAAATGCAAGGCTGAGGTTAAGGTTCAAATCGGCGAGAAAGTTGCTGGTGGCAGAGGTGCCGGTGCTAATCCTGAAATCGGACAGAAGGCAGCAGAAGAGACCATTGATGAGATTATCACTCATATTCAAGATGCTGATATGGTTTTTGTTACTGCCGGAATGGGTGGAGGTACAGGAACCGGAGCAGCACCTGTTATAGCTAAGGCAGCTATGGATTGCGGAGCGCTTACCGTTGCTGTTGTTACTAAGCCATTCACATTTGAAGGTAAGAAGCGTTGGAATCGTGCAGCGAAGGGAATACAGTATCTAAGCAATTTTGTCGACTCTCTTGTTGTTATTCCTAACGATAGGCTTATTGATAGCAGCGAGAAGAACACATCGATGCTCGAAGCTTTTGTTATGGCTGATGACATATTGAGACAGGGAGTACAGGGCATTTCAGATCTTATTTCCGAATACGGTCTTGTTAACGTTGATTTTGCCGACGTAAGAACAATTATGGAAGGAAGAGGCATTGCACATATGGGAGTTGGTTTTGGTGAAGGCGAGGACAGAATCGAGACAGCTATACACAATGCAATCAACAGCCCATTGCTTGAGACCTCAATAAATGGTTCAAAATCCCTTCTTTTATATGTTTCCGGTGGATATGACATGGGAATGCTGGATATCAATACCATCGCCGAAAGTGTACAAGAAGAGGCTGATCCTGACGCTAATATTATCTTCGGTGCTGCTGTAAATGAAGATATGAATAATAAGATATCCGTTACAATTATTGCAACTGATTTTAGTAAATCGAGATCCGGAATAGATGCTACTCTTATTGATGGACAGGACCCATCAAGACCTACATTTGCAGGAACTCCTGTTAAAGTAGATGATATGGATGCTTACGAAGTAGATCTTGCGGATTTGGTTAATAATGATACCGAAACTGCACAAACTGATAACCTGAATCTGGATATTCCAGATTTTCTCAGATAATCAGACAAGAAAACAATCAGGACGATATGTTGATAAATATAGAATCTGTTGACAACAGTAGACTCAAGCTGGTGCGAAAGCTTGCAAATAGAAAGTTTCGTGACAGCGAGAGGAAGTATGTTATTGAAGGAATCAATCTCGTTACCGAAGCTGTTGAGAGAATGATAGATATAGAATTCATCTTGATATCTGAAGATTATAATAACGAGGAATTCGTTATGTATACTGCGAAGAACCACACCGTTTGCAAGGTGTCTTCTGATGTGTTTAATAGACTTACTGATGCTGGGGCAGGTGTCGGGATTATAGCTGTTGTTAATAGACCGGAGGTTTTAACAAATGTTGAATCATTGGTATCTAAAGATACAAATATTCTGATTCTGGACAGGGTGCAAGATCCGGGAAATATCGGTACAATGATAAGAACGGCCGCTGCAACAGGCTACGGTCTGATTATAGCAGTTAAAGGAACTGCTGATGTCTATTGCCCAAAGGTTCTAAGGGCAACAGCAGGTGCAATATTTAAGGTACCGATTATATATACAGATAGAATCAGCGATATTGTAGATATTCTCAAAAAAAATGGAAGGAAAGTAGTTGCAACGGTGCCTGACGGAGCTAAAAATTACTACGATGAAGATTTGAGTAAGGGAATAGCTCTTGTTATTGGGAATGAAGGTAACGGTATATCTGAAGAAGTGATGAATCTTGCAGATGTTAAAATAACCATACCCATGGAGGGCAAAACAGAGTCACTTAATGCCGCCGTATCAGCTGCAATATTAATGTATGAAACAATTCGAAGGTAAAGAGGTTTTGGAGAAAGGGTATATTCATGGAAAAGAACAAAGCTGATGTAACAATTTGCGGTTCAAATTATATACTTTCCAGCGATAAGAGCGAGGAAAAGATTAAAGAAATCGCAAAATTTGTTGATGACGAGCTGAGGCGTACCAGCAGAATGCTTAATGTAAATCCAAATTATAAATCAGCCGTTCTTGCTTCTCTTAATATAACAGAGAAGCTAATGGATGGTAATGATATGCTCCTAAAACTACAAACAGAAAACTATCAGTTAGATAATGATGTTAAGCATTATATAGATATGTGGGAGCAGGCAAAAAAACAAGTAACCGATCTTAAAGATAGGATGTCAACAGAGGTTGACAAACAATCACAGAGCTCAGAAGATTATCAAAAACTTCAGACAAAGCTCGTTGAGATGGAGAATGCGTATTTTGACTTGCAGATGGAGAATGTCAATCTTAAGAATGAAATTAAGTCTCTTGAAAGATTAAATCAGACAGATGAACTATAGTGTAACAGAAACGCTTGAACTGAATAGGGTTTTGGATCTTCTTACTGAACGAACAAACTCTGCATTAACAATTGAGAAAATTGCAGAGCTTGAGCCCATGACAAATAGACGCATGGTGCAGGATGCATTAACGGAAACTACTGAGGCAGTTTCCGTTATTATGTATAAGGGAAGTATACCTGTAGGAAATATTACAGACCTCAGCAATTTAATTGGAATGGTTAGACGAGGCAGATGTCTTAATATGAGAGAACTTCTTTTAGTGAGGGGAAGTCTTGCTGTGGCGAGAGAAGTTAAAACTTTTCTTGCTATGGATATGCCTTCAGACCTTCATATAATTCCTGAGCTGGCTAACCTTATAGAACTTGTTCCCACGCTCGAAAACGATATCAACACGGCAATAATATCTGAGGATGAAGTGGCTGATACGGCTTCGTCCGAGTTAAGGAATATTAGACGCGATATTAGAAATAAGAATGAAATGATAAGATCTAGACTACATAAGATGATAAGTTCTAGTTCGGCAAAAACCCATCTTCAAGAGGCAATAATAACTATGAGGAATGGTAGATATGTTCTTCCTGTTAAGAAAGAATACGCTAATCTTGTTCCGGGAATGGTACACGATCAATCTTCCACAGGGGCTACATTGTTCATTGAGCCTCAAGCTGTTGTTAATCTTAATAACGAATTAAAGCAGCTTGCAATGGATGAGCAGGCTGAGATAACGAAGATACTTAAGAGGTTTTCTGAAAGAGTACATGAACATTCTCAAGCATTGGAAAATAATCAAAAAATTCTTATCGAGCTTGATTTTATTAACGCAAAAGGAAATTTATCATGCAGTATGGAAGCTTCAGAACCGCATCTTAATGAAGAAGGGATTCTAGATATTAAAAAAGGCAGACATCCACTTATAGATCCTACAAAAGTTATTCCAATAGATGTTGAATTAGGAAGAGATTGGACGACGCTGCTGATTACAGGGCCGAATACAGGTGGAAAGACAGTAACTCTCAAGACGATAGGCTTGATTACACTCATGGCACAGTGCGGATTACATATTCCTGCCGAAGCTACAAGTGATATCCCGGTACTTGAAGAGATATTTGCCGATATCGGTGATGAGCAAAGTATAGAACAGAGTCTAAGTACTTTTTCATCTCATATGATGAATATAATTAGAATTTTTGATGTCGCAGGACCTAATAGTCTGGTTCTTCTTGATGAGCTGGGTGCAGGAACAGATCCGCTGGAAGGTGCAGCACTTGGTATAGCTGAACTCGAGAAACTAAGAGAACTCGGGGCACTTGTAGTTGCGACAACTCACTATACCGAGCTGAAGAAATATGCCCTTGCTACACAGGGTGTAATGAATGCTTCTATGGAGTTTGACATTGAAACACTTTCTCCTACTTACAAACTCAGAGTCGGTTTGCCCGGCAAGTCTAACGCATTTGAAATTTCAAAGAAGCTGGGACTTCAGCTCAGCATTATAGATAGAGCAACAGAGCTACTCGATGAGGAACAACTTGAGTTTGAAGATGCTGTCTCAAAAATGGAAATAGATAGAGTTTGTGCGGAAGCCGCTTTACAAGAGGCAGACCGAAGCAGAGAACTGGCAGAAGAGGAGAAAGAAGAAGCGGCTAAACAGCTTGAATTGGCAAGACAAGAAGCATCTAAAATTATAGAAAAGTCAAAGCTAAATGCACGTGAAATGTTGAGAGAAGCACAAAATGTTATTGATGATATTGCTGCAGAATTAAGAAGTGTGAAAGATATTAGGAGCGATGCCGGATTCAACGATGGACATATTGCCGATGGAGTAGCAAAGGGTAGAGCGGCGCTTAAGAAAGCAGAAGGACGATATAGACAAGCTGATACACAAGCTGTATATACTCTTCAAACTGGCAAGATGCCTGATCCTGAAACACTCAGACCCGGTATGCGTATTAAATATATTAAGCTTAATCAGAATGGAGATGTAGAAACTGCTCCTGATGCTAAAGGAAATCTTATTATTAGAATCGGTGCAATTAAGATGAATGTCAATGTTAAAGATCTTATTCTCGCAGAATCAGAAGTTGCCGGTAATAAGGAGAAAAAACGTCGAAGGTATAGTGAGTTTTCGTATAATAAATCGAAAACTATAAAGACGGAAATAAATTTAATAGGTCAAAATCTGGAAGATGCGAGCGATCTTATGAATAAATATATTGACGATGCATTTCTCGCAGGGCTTAAAACAGTTTCTGTAATACATGGAAGAGGAGAAGGTATATTAAGAAACGGTTTAAGAAGGGAGCTTAAGAATAATAAACATGTTAAATCCTTTAAATCAGCCCCTTATGACGATGGGGGAGAAGGTTGTACAATTGTTGAGCTTGTAGCAAAAAAGTAGTAATTAGCATATTTTTTTGGTATAATAAGTCGGTTAATTATTATAAATTATAAGGAGTGTATGACATATGTATATAGTAAGTAGATGTCTTCTCGGTCATGAATGTAAGTATGATGGCGATAATAATCGTAATGAAGATGTTATAGAATTTTGCAAGAATCATGATTATGTGACTATATGTCCGGAAGCGGCAGGAGGGCTTGAAGCACCGAGACAGCCTGCAGAGATAGTTGTTGATGAAAATGGCAACCGTAAAGTTATTGATAAAGATGGAAAGGATTTAACATCTGAATTTGAGCAGGGGAGTTACTGGTCTCTTCAATCCGTTATTCTCGAGGCCGGAAGCATGATCGATGGTTCAAAGCGAATAGAGGGAGCCATACTTAAAGATAACAGTCCTTCATGTGGGGCAGGAACGGTATATGATGGAACTTTCACTGGCACTATGACGGAAGGAAACGGCATATTTGTTGATAAGCTTATAGAAGCCTATTTAAATGACGGTCATTTATTCGGTAGAATAGATTTTGCCGAGAATTTTAAGATATGTAATGAAAATAATTTTAAAAACGTATTCGGAGACAGATAATGATTGATTACAGAGACATTATTGCTGATTTGATTTTTTCAGAAAATCTCGGTCTTTCAAGAGATGAGGTAAGGGACATAATCGAGATTCCGACGGAAGAGAGAATGGGAGATTTTGCTTTTCCGTGTTTTAAGTTGGCGAAAGAACTTAGAAAAGCTCCCCAGATGATAGCAGCAGATATAGCTGCAAAAATATCAGATTGTGATGCATTTGAAAAAGTCGAACAAGTTAATGCTTATGTTAATGTATTTGTAAATCGTTCCCATATTGCCGAAAATGTTATCGAAGAGATAAACGATCAGGGTAGCACTTATGGCCAAACTGACATAGGTGCAGGTCGCAATATTGTAGTTGATTTTTCTTCTCCAAATATTGCCAAACCTTTTCACATAGGACATATCCGAAGCACAGTAATAGGAAACTCTATATGCAAGCTTTATAAAGCTTTGGGTTACAATGTTATTGGAGTTAATCATCTTGGCGATTATGGAACTCAGTTTGGCAAGATGATAGTGGCATATAGGAAGTGGGGAAGCGAGGAGGATCTCGTCAAAGAACCAATCAAAACTTTGCTTAGCTACTACACAAAATTTCATGAAGAAGCAGAGAAGGACCCTGCTTTAGATGACGAAGCAAGAGAAGCCTTTGTAAGACTGGAAGCCGGAGAAGAGGAAGAGGTTAAGCTTTGGGAGAAGTTCAGAGAATACAGTTTAGAAGAGTTTAACAAAGTATATAAAATGCTTGGTATTACATTTGAGTCATATGCGGGAGAGAGCTTCTATTCAGATAAGATTCCGGCAGTAATAGAAGAGCTCAAAAGCAAAGGGCTCATCAAAGAGTCCCAGGGAGCTCAAATTGTTGACCTCGAGGAATATGACCTTGGAGCTGCAATGATAATGAAGTCTGATGGGTCCAGCTTGTATGCTACGAGGGATATTGCAACAGCGATATATAGAAAGAATACTTACGATTTTGTAAAGAACATATATGTAGTTGCATCCCAGCAAAACCTTCATTTTAAGCAATGGAAGATGGTTCTTAAACTTATGGGATATGAATGGGAAAAAGACTGCATCCATGTACCGTTCGGACTTATAAGTCTCGAAGATGGAGAAATACTGTCAACCAGAAAGGGAAAAGTAATTTTTCTTGAGGATGTTCTGAATAATGCAGTTAAGAAAACAAAAGATATAATGCTTGAAAAAAATCCTAATATTCCTGAAATTGACAATATTGCACATGATGTTGGAATTGGAGCTGTAGTTTTCCAGGAGCTATCCAATAATCGGATTAAGGATTATGTGTTTAATTGGGATAAGGTCCTTAATTTTGATGGAGAGACGGGGCCTTATGTTCAGTACACACATGCAAGAGCCTCCAGCGTTCTAAGAAATGCATCACCTGAAGAATTAAATGAAACAAAAACAGGAATCTGTGATTATAGTTATCTAACAGGAGAAACTGCGTTTAGTCTTATCAAACTTCTGTATAGAGTCCCTGAGGTAATAATAGATGCTTCCGATAAATATGAACCATCAGTTCTAACTCGCCATTTGGTTGACATTGCACAATCATTTAATAAGTTTTATCACGATGAACATATACTTGTAGATAACAGAGATGAAAAGATTGCAAAATTATCACTTGTTATGGCAACAAAAACTGTCATTGCAAACTGCCTTGCATTTCTTGGAATCAATGCACCGGAGAGGATGTAGGTGAATCTATGAAACTTTTAATGACGACAATAGGGAGGGATAATCCAAACACTGATTTGGCATTAAGATATCTTTATAGTGTGATATCTGATGCTCCTCTTGATGTATCCTGGCATAGCTTTGAAACCATTCAAGATAATAATGAGATATATAGTGCAATTATCAGAGGACGGTATAGTATCGTATATTTTCATTGTAATTCTGAAAATGAGCATAGGATTGAAGAGATAATCAGAATGATTAAGATGGTTATGCCGAGCGTAGCAATAATCGTTGGCGGAGAGCCGGTCTCACAGGCCCCCGAATCCTACATGACAAATAATCCTTATGTGGATTATCTAATTATTGGAGAAGGTGAAAAGGCATGGTTCCATTTCGTTAAGTCTCTTGTGTTATATAAATTTGATTTTGAGAATATTAAAGGGTTCGCATACAGGAATTCTAATAAAATAATTATTAATGAAGCGGACGAGCCTATAGATATGGATGAAATACCTTTCCCTTATGAGAAGACCGATCTTGTCGGAGACACGGTATTCTATGAGTCAATAAGAGGTTCAGCAGATAGAACTACATATAATCTGTATAGCGGTACAGAAGTAAGATCGTTGGGTCTTAACAGGGTATGTACCGAACTCAGATATTTTCTCGTAAAGAAAATAAACAAAGTAGTTTTTCTCGACAAATGGTTTAATTACAATACAGAGAGAGCGTATAGGATATTCGAATATATAATTAATAATGACAATGGGGAGACTTGCTTCGAGTTCGATATTAACGGGGATAATATTGATGAAGAAACAGTAAGACTGTTGTCAGAGGCCAGAGAGGGGCTTTTCATATTCAATATTGATGTCGCAAGTACAAACGCTGAGACATTAGCAGCAATAGGCCGTAGAGAGAATGTATATCAGCTTATGTATAATGTTACCAAGCTGCTCCAATCAGCAAAGGTAAGACTAAATATTTCTATTGTTGCGGGCTTACCTTATGATACTGAAGCGATTTTTGCTCGTTCATTTAATAAGGCTTATGGATTGGCGGAAGGGTCACCTCTTACAATAAAGTCGCTTACCCTCCCAAGAGGGTGTCTGTTGAGAAAAGAAGCAAAGAAATACGGATATCTGTTTATAAACAACCATCCTTACAGTGTAATTGCAAATGACTATATGCCTGCTACTGATTTGATAAATATAAAGATGATTGCAAATATTGTAGAAAAATATATCGGAGAAGGAGATTTCAAGGAATCTATTCCGAGAATGCTTAATGATACCGGAGTCAAGCCATATGAGTTATTCAGTAAACTGGCAAATTATGTTTATGATAATAGAATGGAAGATAAGCTTTATAAGAAAGAAAATTTGTGCAGAATAATGTATGCTTTTGCGAATGATTTGTATGATGAAGATAGTAATCCACTACAACTTGAAATTCTTCAAAAGGTACTTCATTCAGAGCTTGAGAATATGGTTTCAGAAGAAGATATGAAACATTTTGAAAGAAAGGGCTGGAGTCTTGCAGTTTAATAACGGAGAAGATCGTATATCTGAATATCTAAGCATGCTCAATCAGGGCATGCTTTTTGATGAGCTTGATGATAGATATCTAAAAAAAATGGGGATGTACGAATTACTTGATGGTATACCTATTCCTGTGAGTGTTGACGAGAATGGAGAGATGACAACCGCAGATATTGCTATAAATATGGCAAGAGTCGTTGGTGGAGATACTAATTTCATATATAAAGATCAATATCTTGAGTATATTAAAAAAATATCAGGAGATCAGGCTGTCCCAATGCTTACAGCTGAAGGGGCAAAGGCGGCCGATACAGGAAATAGCGAACTTGCTTGTATGTATTTTCGAGCGGCTCTCTTGATAGACCCTAAAGCAAGAAATCCACTTTACCTGTATGGGAGGGCGTGCAAGGAATGCTATGAGGACGATGCCAAGGAGGAAGCTTATGTCGGGAGATTCAAGGCTGAATCTCTGGAGGCCTTTGAAATACTTACAATCATACATCCTAAGTTCAGCATGGGTTACTATTTTCTTGGTTATGCTTATCTCAATTTGGGTTTGTATATGAAGGCGAAATTGACATGGGAAGACTTTATGAAGTATAGCGAGGAAGATGAAATATATATTGGAAATGAGGATGAGACAATTAATCTGACAGAAGAGATAAGAGAAAGACTTAATGGCTTGGAAGAACCTGTCCTTATAGAAAATGGATGTAATCTCATTATAAGTGGAGATTTTAAAGATGGAAAAGAAATTTTAGAGAGATTTTGCAAGGGCAGATATGAGGATTGGTGGCCTTTATGGTATCACCTTGCCGTTGCCGAAGTTTCACTTGGTAATTTCGATGCTGCCGAAAGAAATTATAAAAAAGCATTGGTGTTGTCCCCAAGTAATACGGAAATAATGACAGAACTTACTGACCTGTATGTTTCGGTAGGTGATGAGGTAAACGCAGAGAAGTATAGAAAGAAAATTGATATCGTCAGAAATAATTTACTAAGTGAAACAAATATAATCAAAGAAAATTAAAAAATCATGTTAATATCCACAAAAGGCGGCCATATACGGCCACTTTTTTTTTGAAAAATGATAAAGAAATAACAAGATATATTGCATTTAATCTAATAATGTTGTAAAATTTATTCCTGATATCATATCAGAAAATTATTATTAGGAGGTACAAATTATGTCTAATTTCTGGATGAATGCAGTCGGACGTGAATCACTGATTGCTGCAGACAGTACATGGGGACTTTTAATGATTATGTGTGTGGGTGTTTTCGCAGCTATTTGGCTCGAGCAGAAATATACATGGGCATCAAAAGTATCTGGAGCTATTATAGCTCTGATTATTGCGATGATTCTCGCAAACTTGGGTGTTATCCCTACATCAAGTGTTCTATATGATGATATCGTATGGGGTGTTATTGTTCCTATGGGTATTCCAATGCTTCTTCTACAGTGCAACGTTAAGAAGATCTGGGCAGAGACAGGAAGAATGCTTACAATCTTCCTTATTGGTGCAGTGGGAACAGTAGTTGGAGCTTTCCTTGCATTCTATTTACTGAAGGGTCCTTTTGGAAACGATATGGACCTTGCAAGAGTTGCGTCCATGATGACAGGATCATACATAGGTGGAGGAGTTAACTTTGCAGCTATGGCTTCTCAGTATGCGGCAGGTGAGGATATCACAGCTGCAGCTACGGTAGCAGATAACCTACTGATGGCAATGTATTTCTTTGTATTGATTTTCTTTGCAGGAAGCAAGTTCTTCAGAAAACAATTCAAGCACCCACTGATTGAAGAAGTGCAAGCTGGAAATGTGGATCTGGCCGAAGCAAAGACTTTAGCAGCAGCTTTCTGGAGTAGAAAAGATATTTCTCTTAAGGATATTGCAGTTAATATAGCATATTCTGTAACAATTGTATGGCTCTCCCAGTCTATTGCAGGATTATTTGGCGGACTGGCAGTTACAAACGGGTTCATGGATTTCGTCGTTAAGTTCCTTGGATCTCAGTATGTATGGATAACAACTCTTTCTGTAATCGTAGCAACATTTATGGAGGATAAGGTTAAGGAAATGCACGGATCACAAGAAATCGGAACATATTTCATATACCTGTTCCTCTTTGTAATCGGTGTTCCTGCGAACATCTATACAGTTATTACAAAGAGCCCGCTTCTGCTTGTATTTACAGCATTGATGGTAATTGTTAACATGCTGTTCTGCTTTGGTGCAGCTAAGATCTTCAAGTTTAATCTAGAGGATGCCATTATTGCTTCCAATGCGAATATAGGTGGACCTACAACAGCAGCCGGTATGGCAATATCACAGGGTTGGGCAACACTTGTCGGACCTGCAATGCTAATCGGTGTACTGGGATATGTAGTAGGTAACTATGCCGGAACCTTGGTAGCTATTGCCTTAGGTTTATAGTTATCGATCTATACCGCCAATTTCTGACGGTACAAAAAAATAGGAATATTTGAAACACTTAAGGAGAAAAACAAAATGCTTGATTACAAAAAACCGATTCCTGTTTTTCCGTTTCCTTCAAACAAGCTACCAGTGCCAAATCCATCACTTGAGCCTTTGGTTTATCTAGATGATGATTTTGTATGTGACTCAATGTATAACCACTGGGTTGAAGATGAGGGAAGACCTCTTCCTGGATCCAGTCCTAGCATCATGGTACGTGAAACGGTGTACAATATGATGAAAGAAGCAGAGAAACTGTTACCTGACGGATATACTTTCAAGATATATGACGCATACCGTCCGATAGCAGTGCAGCAGGCACTATGGGATTATTTCCGCGCTGTCAAGAGGGAAGAAAATCCTGATGTTTCTGAGGAAGAAGTAGATAGATTGACTCTGTTCTGTATTTCCTTTCCATCATACAATGTCCTTATGCCTTCTCTACATAACACAGGTGGAGCTGTCGACCTTACGATTGTAGGTCCTGATGGTAAAGATCTCGATATGGGATGTGGATTCGACGAGTTCACAGATGCGGCTTGGACAACATATTTTGAAGCTGATGGTAAGGGTGTCGGGCTCAATGATGTTGCAAGAGATAACAGAAGGCTCTTGTATAATATCATGACAGAAGTTGGCTTTACTAACTTCCCTTCAGAATGGTGGCACTTTGATTACGGAACCGAAAAATGGGGCCTTTTCACAAACAACGTTCCTGTATACGGAGGAATACTTGATGCTGAAGTTAAGGATTCCGTTCCATATGAGAATATGGACGTCGTAAGAAGTATAGATAAAAAGGAACAGGATCTGGTTAAACAGATTGTTGAAATGAGGGAGCAGTTTCCTAAGCTCGAAGAAGAAGTAGTAAAAGTAGTAAAAGGGTAGGATATTCCTACATACAACAAAGGGGATTTACATTTGCAGACGTATCTGCTGTGTAAATCCCCTTTACTATGTCTGCTAATATTAAGAGAAACGAATAACTTGAAGCAAGCAAGTAATAGCGCTAAACGATATTAGAGCCCGTATCATTTGCGATATAGGAGTGTTACATGCTGCAACCTTCTATAATAGAATTGTCAGGCTTTCCGTCATGTAACATAGAAACAAGAGTGTCACCTTCAAGAATTTGCGTGTCACCCTGAGGAACAACGAGTTCTCCTGTTTTTCGCCTAATCATAACAATTAGGTGGTTATCTGAAATATTCAGATCCCTTAGCTGCTTCCCTACAAAAGCGTGTTCGGAGCAGACTGTAAATTCCACCAAATCATGGCCTGTAGGGTCGAAATATTCCTCTCCTGCAAGCACAATTACATCACCTTCGTGAATAATGGTTTCTCCTCGAGGAACAATGGCTTTGCCATCACGCATAATCTTGGCAATAATAATATTGAAGGTAAGATTCAGCTCTTTGACCTGAGCTCCAATCCATCGAGACTTATCATCAATCTCAACTCTAAGAAAACCAAGATCTGATTTGTCTTGATAGTCGTTAAAGGTTCTAAGTACAGTATCACTAGGATCAAGCATCTTCAGCTTACGAGTGGCAGGTGGCATAAGAAAGCCTTGTATAGCAGATGAAAGAACGCATATACCAAATACAGTATTATAAATATCACTACCAATCTGCACACCCGTATTGGTGGCAATTATTGCAAAGGCAATAGCAGCCGCCCCACGAAGACCCGCAAAAGAGATGATAAGCTTCTGATTATTGTGAAGCTTAAAGGGGATAGTCAGTAAGTACACAGCGAGAGGTCGAGCTACTAAAAACATGAAAAACATAATAGCCGCTGCCATAGGTAAAAACTCTATAAATAATTTTAAGTCAGACAGCAATCCCAGCATAAAGAAAAGCCAAATCTGTATAAGGTCACCGAAACCGTCATAGAAGAATACCGCTTCCTTTTTACCCTTAAATGATTTATTTCCTAAGAATATTCCATAAATATAAACGGCAAGAAACCCGTTGCCATGAAGAACTGATGTTAAAGCATAAACCAAGATTGAAGTTGCAACAATATACAAGACCAAAAGCCCGTCCTGAACCAAGTTGTTTTTTGTAATGAGCCAGTAGAAGAGGTATGCCAAAGCAAAACCCATAGCAAGTCCCACGGCTACCTGTAAAACAATCAATAGAAAAATATTTGTAGATTTGCCAAGCATAATAGAAAGAAAAACCATCGTCATTGTATAGGCAAAGGGGTCGTTAGATCCGGACTCAAGCTCAAGTAGCGAAGCTGTATGATATTTGAGGTTAAGATTTTTACTTCTTAAAATATTAGATACTGATGCATAGTCTGTAGAACTAACTATTGAACCAACAAGCATTCCGGGAAGCAGGTCCCAGCCAAGTAGATAATGGCAGAAGAAGCCTGTCAAAATAGCAGTTACCACAACTCCAAGTGATGAAAGCATTATGGCTGGTGCCGCAACAGGTTTGGACATGTTCCAGTTTGTAGAAAAGCCACCTTGGAACATGATTATCATAAGGGAGACTGTAGCAAATTTATCAGCAAAAACAAAATTATCCATTCCATATCCAAACTGATTGAATAATATGCCAAGCACTATAAAAAGAAGGAGGGAAGGAACACCTGAGCGATTAGAAAATTTAATTGCAAAAATTGCAAGAAACAAAATGATTGAAACAATTAATAGGATCATA
>JAAYIA010000005.1 GCA_012735145.1 Clostridiales bacterium
CCCTCAATGGGAAAATTGGTAGAGGTTTCTTCCACTTTGGATCAAATAGGCCTTCTTCCCTCAGCTTCTTCTTAATGCGTTCAAGTTCGAGTAGCAAATCGCCTGTCCCGATAGATTGTACAAAATGTACACTGAAGGAGTAGCTGCCCCCTTTCGGATATGGACTTATATCGCCAACAACAACAACATTTTTGCCATTTTCCAGAAGAGACGTATCGATTTTTGATACATTAGAGCCCCATATAGTACACCTTATACTGCTTTCCTTGTCTCTTAAGGTAAAGTAATAGTGTTGTCCACTCTTGCTGAGACTGTTAATTTCTCCTTCGACTGGAAGCTTTTGAAGATTGAGGTCGGATTTAAGCCTTTTAGCAATGTATTCATTTATTTGTGAAACAGTTACCGGTTTCATAAGTTCTCCTGTTTATTCGGTATGTCAGCCTTGAAATGCCAACAGCATTGTCACCGGAAAGTTTCGAAGATCCGAAGACTATATTAATATTATCTTTATTTGTGTGTGTTTCTAATGATGTTCGTAAATATTGGCTAGAGGCCACCCCTCCGGAAATAACAAAGTCATTTATATTATAAGTTTTGGAAATATATAAAATTGATTTATACAATAGATTGGATATTGTATTAAAGAGTGCAGAAACAATGGCTTCCTGAGTGACAGTATCTACATCATCAAGAATTCTCATTATCTTGGTTTCGATTCCTGACAGATTAAAATATGCATCTGCGCATTGGATATCAAGATTAAGAGAAGTGAGGCTTTTCGATGCAGAGGTATTGAGTATATGTTTAAGTGCAAGTTCATCAAGATCTTTTCCGGCAGGAAAAGTATAACCCAAAGCAACACCAATTCTATCGAATAGTTGTCCTATACTGATATCCTTAGTCCCTCCAACTATTTCCATATCATATCCATTAAGGCTAAGATTGGAAATAAGAAACTCAGTGGTTCCACCACTTAAGTGAAAAAAAACACAACGATCGAGATTATATTTTGCGAGAGATGTGTCTTCAAGAATAGCAGCTGCATGACCTTCCTGATGAGAAAATTCGTATACAGGAACACAAAGAGCAGAGCCAATTTGTTTTGCTGTATTGAGGCCTGCTAGAAAACAAGGCATATAGGAGTCACTCACATTTCTTGGTCTGGCAGATACACCAATGGCAGATATATCGGAAGGATTAATGGATTTGAAGACCTCCTCGATAAAAATAGGAAGAAGATTAGAATGTTTGAAGAATACATCCGATTGTCTTAATCCCTTTTTTCCAAGTGGAACCTTAAGGAACTCTGAACGTTCGAAGACTATCTCTCCTCTACTATCTGTTACTGCAATCGAAGTTTTGTAATTGGAGGTATCAATTCCAAGAGCAAAAATTGGCATCTCTATTGTTCCTTAATATATTGTTCGACTTTACTGAGGACTGAATTTACAAATGCATAAGACTTACTATCTCCATATTTTTTGGCAAGATTAACAGCCTCGTTTATAGAAACAGCGCTTGGAACATCGTCAATATACATGAGTTCAGCAACCGCTGTTCTAAGAATTGCCAGGTCTGTTTTTGCAATTCTATCAAGCGACCATTTATCAAGATTGGCAGATATGACCCTATCAATATCGGATATATGGTTCCGTACCGCATTAAGCAGAGTCAGAGTCTGCTTTTTTTCGATAGTTACAGCATTCTCTTCGATTGGAATAAGTTTGCTATAATCAAATTCGTTTGCTACATCCATTTGGAATATGATTTGCATGGAATGCTCTCTTATCTCTTCTCTGTTCATATCTATTTATCTATTCCTTCCACATTAATATCTACAGATTTAACAGTGAGTCCTGTCATTTTTTCAACATATCTTTTTATTTTGGATTGGATGTCATAACAAAGCTGGGGTATATTGGTTCCGAAATAAACAATGATGTCCAAGCTGATTGTAATTGTTCCCTCATCTTTAGTAAATTTAGTTTTTGGAGGCGAAGCAAGTCGGCTAAAGTCTTTAAATTTTTTGAGTCTTGCCATTATATGGTTGGAAATTATAACTTCATCAGACATTATTCATCCTCTTTCTGATTTATTTTAACCGCTACTTTTGCTATTCTTCGATCTCTTACTTCAAGTATAGTAAAGTCAATGTTTTCAAAATGAATAGGATTATACTTAATATTTTCTCTTGGAATTTCACCCATCAAGTCGATAATAAATCCTCCTATTGTTTCGCTTGAATCAGATTCAAGATTAACATTAGTTTCTTCTTCAAGGTCGTCAAGATAAACATTCCCGTCAACAATGTAAGTATCGTCATTTATCTTTTCTATTATACGACCCTTTTCATCAAATTCATCATCAATATCGCCCACAATCTGCTCAATGATATCTTCTATAGAGACTATTCCGCTAAAGCCACCATATTCATCAATGAGAATAGCAATATGTTGGTTCTCACGCTGAAGTTCCATGAAAAGCGAGTCAATATTCTTGGTTTCGGGAACAAAGTAAGCTGGTCTAAGCAGTTGGCTTATATCCACTACATCAAATCCCAGGCTGACAGCGCTCCTAAGATAGTCTTTTATATGAAGTATACCGACTATATTATCTGGATCGCCGTTGTAAATTGGAATTCGAGAATGCTTAAGTTGCATTAATTCTTCAAGGTATTCCTCTCTGTCATCTTGAATATCAAACATAAAAACATCCGTTCGAGGTGTCATTATTTCGTAAGCAAGAAGATCATCAAATGCAAAAATTGAATATATCATCTTACGACCTTCTTCTTTTATTTCTCCCGTCTCTTGACCTCTTTCAAGCAAAGACATAACCTTTTCTTCAGAGAAGTAAGTGTCATCCACATCAGTTTCTTTTCCAAGAATCTTGAGGACTATATCAGCAATTGTTTTGCATATGGTAACAATTGGGAGGGTAATATAGTAGATAAACCTTTGATATTTGACAAGGCTTAGACTGTCTCTTTCATTACTCTGAGCCGCAAGTTTCTTGGGTAGAATATCAGAAAATGACATATATACGATATAGAACCCCAAGTTAGCAAGCAGAATCAAAGGAAGACTTTTCAATTGTCTATAAATCCATAGATTAAAAAGAGAAAAGCTCATCAAAAGATATATTATACTTGCTGCATAGTCAGCATAATGATATTTAGAAGGCTTTGCAAGAAAGGCACTTACTGTACGCAAAACAGCATTATGAGGATCGTTCTCAATGCTGTCCTTAACGAATTTTCGATCAACATAGTCAAGGGAACGCTTACTTGCTACTGTAAGGGCGTTGAAAATCATAATAATTAAGATAAGTAAAATATATAAATACCTGGGCCAGCTGTCAATTGACATAATATCACCTCTTTACAATAATATATTACAGTAAATAGTTTGTGTTATTTCTTTTTTCTTAAAATAAAATCAATATCGGGTGGTCTTTGGAATTTTATCTTCAAAATTTGTTGAGGATGTGGAGCAGAGGATATCTCTTCCCCTTCCTCATTATACATTGCTTCAATCACTTCTTCATAAAATTCTGTGTGTGGACCAAAAATTTCAATGGTATCACCTACAGAAAATTTATTCCTTTGTTCCACAATAGTGAAACCTGTATTCTCATCAAAACCTTTAACTATGCCGACAAAAGAATAATCTCTAATGTAGTCACTGGTAAGATAGTTCTGATCCTCGTCTGTTGGCTTATTGTAATAAAAGCCTTGAGTAAATTTTCTGTGGCTCGCTTTGCATAATTCCTTGTAATGCTTATCATCGAACACATATTCTTTTGAATTTGAGAGGAAGCTGTCTATGGCAGCTCTGTATGCGGCAACAACTGTTGCAACATAATACATGCTCTTCATTCTTCCCTCTATTTTAAAAGATGTAATACCTGCATCAACAAGATCCGGTATAGCATGTATCATGCATAAATCTCTAGAATTAAGTATATAACTGCCTCTTGAATCTTCTTCTATAGGATAATATTCTCCCGGTCTCTTTTCTTCCAAAAGTGCGTATTTCCACCTACATGGGTGTGTGCAAGCACCCATGTTGGCATCTCTACCAACCATAAAATTACTTAAAAGACATCTTCCTGAGTAAGATATACACATTGCTCCGTGAACAAAGGCTTCTATCTCTACATTTTCAGGTAGATATGTTTTCATCTCCTTAATATCGCTAAGGCTCATTTCCCTTGCTGTTACTATTCTTGCTATACCTTGATCGCACCAAAATCCGGCAGTTAGATAATTGGTGGTGTTTGCTTGTGTAGAAAGATGGAGCTCCGCATCCGGAAGTTCTTGCTTTATAAGGCTTATAACGCCGGGATCTGACACAATGAAGGCATCTATTGGTATTCCCTTAAGTTTATGTAAATAATCCGTTAAAACAGGAATATCTTCGTTGTGAGGGTATATATTTATCGTCATATAACCCTTACAATTGCGCTCGTGTAGAAAATCCATTGCGTATTTGATTTCTTCGATGGAAAGATTGCCTGCTCCCGATCTAAGGCTAAATAATTCACCACCAAAATACACGGCATCTGCACCATATGTTACTGCTGTTTTTAGTTTTTCTAAATCGCCCGCCGGGGCGAGAAGTTCAATTTTTGTATTCATTATTAAGTTTAATTAACGCCAGACCATCTCCACTGCTTATAATCGAAACGGTAAGGTCATCCCTTTCCTGTATATAATCAATGAACTGTTTCATATATTTGATATTAGTTCTATGTCTCTTTCCACCCTCATATGATCTATCAACAATCCATCCGTGAATGAGTATGTTATCACAAATAATTATAGCACCCGGCTTGCATAGTTTTTCAGCTTTATCAAAGAATTCACGGTAATGACTTTTGCTTGCATCAATGAAAACAAAGTCATATAAATCCAAATCGCTATTCGCAGAGTGATCCTCAATCATCGAATCAAGAATTTTAGATGCGTCGCCATCATAAAAATTAATGCGTTCACCTGCCGGGAAACATTCAAAATTTGCAGAGGCAACAGATACCATTTGTTGACTACGTTCTATTGTAGTAATTTCTGCATTTGGGAGAGTTTTTGCGAAAAAAAGTGCTGAATATCCGTATGCTGTTCCTATTTCAAGTATGTGTTTTGGCTTAACAAGCGAAAGTATAAAGGATAAAAAATTCTCTGTTTCTCTTAGAATAATAGGAATGCCCTTATCCTCATTTTTTTTGCGCAACCCTTCCATTTCGTCATCGATAGACTTATAGTAGCTTTCTATGAAGGCGATGATCTTATCGTTGGTAATATTCATCTATTTGGATTCCTTCTTACTCTTTTCAGATGAACTGCGTTCATTACGGGCTTTTTCATATAATGATTTAAGTTCATGATATTCTGATTCAGAAGATGTAAATACATGCGTTCCATCCAGTTTGTCGCTAAGTACATAATACAAATCTTCATTTTCTTCAGGATAAAGTGCGGCTTGAATGGAGTCTTTGCTTGGGGAGCAAAGAGGAACTTTAGGCAAAGAATCACCAATACCAATATTTCTTCTGTTATGAATAACAGCTGATATTTTGGACATTTCCTTTGTATTAGTTGTATCTTTTTCTATAATAGATGCTATTACTATAACCTCTCTCGTTGAAAGGCTCAGCTCTTCCTCTCGTGCAATATAGTTATCGTTATAAAAAACATCGAACTGATTGAGCATGGTAATTATTACCATTATTTCGTCAGCATCCTCACTCATCTTGTAATCATCAGGAAGTAAGAACCCTTCTATTCTGTCGATACCTTCTATATCATTTTCATTTCCTATAAAACGAAAATAGCTGAAATCAAACGTAGATGCTGCTTCAAGGAACGATTTTTCATCAACGAAGCCGGATTGTCCGAGAGATTTTGCAATCTGCTTGACAGTATAGCCTTTCGGTATTGTAAAACCATTGGAATGAGTAATTCCGTTGGATAATATACTGGCTATCTTTGTAGATTCCATTGAAGGCGAAAGAAAATATACTCCAGGCTTGAAATCAGAATTCATCATAATCTTGGCTAAGAAAGAGAAGACGGAAGCATTATCAATGATTCCTTTCTCTTCAAGCTCTTGTGCGATATCGGAAAGTCTTTCACCTTCTTCAACTTTAACGCTGACAAATGTGTTGTTTGTCCTGTCATAAGGTAAGCCTAGAAGATTGACAGTCGCAATAACTGCAGAGACAATAATAAAAATCACAACCATGACAATCAGCTGTTTTTTAAAATTTTCTTTTTTTTTGTTGCGCACAAAAACCGATTCGTTTTTTTCGTCATTTATTAAAGATATATCTTTATTTTGCTCTGCCAAGATATTCTCCTGATCTTGTATCGATTTGTATAAGTTCATCTTCATTAATGAAAATTGGTACCTGAACAACAGCTCCTGTTTCAACAGTAGCCGCCTTAGTAACGTTTGTTGCAGTATCCCCTTTGATACCAGGCTCTGTCTCTATAACTTTAAGGTAAACAAAGTTTGGAGCTTCAACATCAAAAGCCTTCCCTTTGTAAAACTTAACCGTAGCAGAATCATTCTCACGAAGATACTTTAGAGCTTCCTGTACCAGATCTGCAGTTAGAGGAACCTGATCGTAAGTATTTTGGTCCATAAAATAATAGAGCTCTCCGTCATTATAAAGATATTGCATTGGCTTTGTTTCAACAAGTGCTTTTGGAAACTTATCGTTAGGGTTGAAAGCTTCCTCTCTTGTTGCTCCTGTGAGGATATTCCTGTATTTTGTTCTTACAAAAGCAGCACCCTTTCCCGGCTTTACATGTTGGAAATCGACAACTACATGGGGTTCACCGTTCATTTCAAAGGTTACACCTTTTCTAAAATCACTTGCATAAATCATATTGATACCTCGCTTTTATATAGTGTTAAATTGTAAATAAGTGTATTTTTTAATGCATACCGACAGCTTCACCGATAATTTGAAAAACGTCATTCATCATTATCGAGAAAGCTGCTTCAGCTTTCATGTATTCTGCTGCGTTCGGCTTAGTTGAGAGCATTGTTCCGAGGCTTTGTATTTGCCCTATAACAGAAGGGTCAATTTGTTCTCCTTGAATTTGTGCGGTCTGAACCTCGAGCTGTAATTTTTGAAGATCTCCAAGCATTTTGGATATCTCATCATCTTTTTCTACTTCTAATCTCATTCTGTCAAATTCCTTGAATTCATTAGAGTCCTTGATAGCAGTAGCCAGGCTATGGGCTTCATCATAAACGTTCATATTTTCCTCCTAAATATATAGAATAAGTGGTAATATCATTGGATTTCTTTTTGTTTTTTTATAGATAAAAGACTTAACATCATCTCTTATCGCTTTGGTGAGAGCGGCCTCATCTTTTATTTTATTTTCCATGCAATAACCCAGGGTATTATATATTACTTCCATAGCCTCGTCGAGGATGTCTTGATGCTCCTGTACATATACGAAACCTCTCGTTTTAAGCTCGGGCTTTGACATAAGTGAACCAGTGGCGCTATCTATTGCAACTGCAATAGTGACAAGACCGGATTGTGAAAGATTTTTTCTATCCTTAAGAACGACATTTCCAACATCGCCTATTCCGTATCCATCCACCATAACACCTTCACCTGATGTATAGCAGCGATTTACAGACGCTTTTTTACCAGATACATCGAGTGCATCTCCATTGCTTAGTATAAATATATTGTCCTGAGGTTGCCCAAGAGCGTGTGCGATTTTTGCATGCTCTATTAAATGCCTGTATTCTCCATGGACAGGCATAAAGAATCTTGGACGAACCAATGTATGTATAAGTTTTAATTCCTCGGCTGAAGCGTGACCAGACACATGTACATCTGTCATTGATGCAAGGACAACCTCTACATTTTTTTCGTAAAGCTTGTTGATAACTTGTGATATAACTTTTTCATTACCTGGAATTGGCGATGAAGAAAATACAACCATATCGTTTTTCTTAAGCTTAATCGAGCGGTGATTATCATTTGCCATTCGTGTAAGTGCTGACATAGGTTCACCCTGACTACCTGTAGTAATAATAGTTAAGCTTTTATCTTGAATATCTTTTACATTTCCGACTTTGACAAATATCGACTCAGGAATATCATCCAGATAACCAAGACCTTTTGCAAGTGCGAGGACATTCTCCATTGAACGACCCGAGACTGCTATTCTTCTTTTATGTTTCATAGACGATTCAATGAAATATTTAATTCTATGAACATTTGAAGAAAAAGTAGCGATAATTATTCTTTTGTCTGTGTTGCTAAAAATATCATCTATAGATTTTCGAACAACAGCTTCTGAAGGAGTATATCCTTTTTTTGTAGCGTTTGTGCTGTCACAGAGCAGAAGATCAACCCCCTCATCTCCGAGTCTTGAAAGCCGATTGAGGTCTATAACCTTTCCATCATGAGGAGAATAATCCACCTTAAAGTCTCCCGTATGAACAATGTGTCCACCTGGAAACTTGATAGAAAAAGCCAAAGCATCGGCAATACTGTGATTGATTTGTATTGCTTCAATCTCAAATTTTCCAACTTTAAAGAAATCTCCCGGTTTGATAACATGCTTTTCAGCATGAAGTCGATGTTCTTCAAGCTTGTGATCAATAAGGCCCATAGCCAGAGGAGATGCGTATATTGGAACGTTTATTTCCTTAAGAAAATATGGTATACCCCCTATATGGTCTTCATGTCCATGTGTAATGATGACGCCTCGAATTTTATCTATATTTTCTTTGAGATATGTAAAATCCGGAATAACAATATCTATACCAAACATTTCATACTCAGGAAAAGCAAAACCACAATCTATAACAAGTATGTCGTTTCCTGATTCTATCAATGTACAGTTCTTTCCTATCTCCTTAAGTCCACCAAGTGGAATAATCTTGTATGGATGCTCAGGAGTTTTAGGTTTTCTCGATCCATGAGGTCTTTTGCCTTTACTTTCAGAGGTCTTACGACTGTCATTATTGGATTGTTGCTTTTGAGCTTTTTTGTTTGGTTTATTGTTGTTTTCAGTTTGTTTGTTTAAATTATTTGTTGTCATTTAATTTCAGAACCGCTATTTAACTACGAAATTTACAATTTTGTTAGGTACGAAAATTGTTTTAAGAATTTCTTTGTCGCAAAGAGCATCTTTAATTTTATCGAGTTCTTTAGCGGATTTTTCTGCAACCTCCTTTTCGGTGTTGTTTGGAATAGTCATTTTATCTTTTAATTTGCCGTTTATTTGTATTATAACTTCTACTTCGTCTTTAATTAGAGCAGAAGCATCATACTCAGGCCATTTTGTTTCATAAAGTCTTTCTTCATTGCCAAGTAGTTGCCATAATTCCTCTGTAATATGAGGAGTAAATGGATTGAGAACTATTATAAGAGTTTCGATTGCTTTATTAAACAGCGGCAAATTTATTTCTTTACTCTGTATGTACTTGTACATCTCATTGACAAACTCCATGATTGATGCAATAGCTGTGTTAAAATTAAATCGGCCACCGGCATCTTCGGAAACCTTTTTAATAGTTGCATTTATTATATAGTTAAGATTTTTATCTGTAGTACTTGATATTTGTGGCTCAGAGAAGTTTCTTTCTGGACCTCTTATATTTTCAATATAGTCCATAACAAGTCTATATACCCTGTTAAGAAACCTATAGCTGCCTTCTACTCCAGCGTCAGACCATTCAAGCTCTTTCTCCGGTGGTGCTGCAAAAAGAATAAATAGTCTTGCTGTGTCTGTTCCGTATTTATTTTGAATTTCTGCAGGACTTACGACATTGCCGAGTGATTTTGACATTTTGGCGACAATGTAATTGTTCTTTGAATCGTAATAACCTTTCGTTACCATTCCCTGCGTGAGAAGGTTTCTGAAAGGCTCATCGCTTTGGGATAGGCCTATATCATTGATAAACATCTGGAAAAATCGGGAATACATAAGGTGCAAAATTGCATGTTCTACACCACCTATGTATTGATCAACATTCATCCAGTAATTGACCTTTGTGCTATCGAAAATATGATTATCGTTATTGGCATCACAATATCTCAAGAAATACCATGAAGAATCCAGGAAGGTATCCATGGTATCGATTTCTCTCTCAGCGGGCCTGCCACATTTAGGGCAAGTACAGTGTCTAAAAGTTTTAGATGAGGTAAGCGGAGAACTTCCCTTTCCTGTAAATTCAACGTCAGTAGGCAAAAGGACAGGTAGATTATCGTCATTTTCCGGAACCCATCCGCAATGTTCACAATAAATCATAGGAATCGGTGTTCCCCAATATCTCTGCCGGCTTATAAGCCAGTCTCTTAGTTTATAGTTTATAGATTTCTTGCCAAGCCCCTGTTCTTCTAACTCCGCTGATATGGATTGGATGGCCTGCTTATTATTCATACCGTTATACTTACCTGAGTTAATCATAATTCCCTCAGCAGCAGCAGCTTCGGTAAGATTATCAAGATCAACGCCATCGACTTTTACAACCGGTATAATATCAAGACCGAAAACTGTTGCGAATTCAAAGTCTCTTTGGTCATGTGCAGGAACAGCCATGATAGCTCCTGTCCCATAATCCATCATGACATAATCTGATATATAGATTGGGACTTTTTTTCCGTTTACAGGATTTATTGCATACTTTCCAATAAATTCTCCGGTTTTATCTTTGGTTAATGAAGTCCTTTCAAGCTCGGATTTATGGGCGCATTCTTCAATATATGTATTAACTGCAGACTCATATTTCGTTCCCTTTGTAAATTCTTTAACATATGGGTGCTCCGGCGCGAGAACCATATATGTAACACCAAACAATGTATCTGGACGAGTTGTATATACAACGAGGTCTTTGTCTTCGCAATCTATTGAAAATTTTACCTCTACACCTTCAGATTTGCCAATCCAATTTCTTTGCATAGCCTTAACTTTGTCGGGCCAACCTTCGAGATTCTCAAGATCATCAAGCAGCCTATCTGCATAATCAGTGATTTTGAGGTACCATTGGCTTAGGTGTTTCTTAATAACAGGTGTACTGCATCGCTCGCAACAACCTTCAACAACCTGCTCATTAGCAAGAACTGTATTACAATCGGGACACCAATTTACAGGATTATCTTTCTTATATGCTAATCCATTTTTGTAAAACTGAATAAAAAGCCACTGAGTCCACTTATAATATTCAGGCTTATAGGTTGCAACTTCTCTACTCCAGTCATAACTTAATCCAAGAGAAAAGAGTTGATTTTTCATATCGTTTATATTGTGGTTAGTCCATTCAAAAGGATGTATTCCATGCTTAATAGCAGCATTTTCTGCAGGCAAACCGAAAGAATCCCAACCCATTGGGTGGAGAACATTGAAACCTGACATCTTTTTAAACCTTGCAATTACATCACCTATAGAATAATTTCTGACATGGCCCATATGCAGCTTTCCTGAAGGATAAGGAAACATTTCAAGGACGTAATATTTTTCTTTGTCATAATCCTCATATGTCCGAAACGCCTCTTCTTTATCCCATATATCTTGCCACTTCTTTTCGATGGACTTAAAGTCATATCTATCCTGCATTATCATACACTCCTTATTTATTCGAATATTGTTATATTACAGTCACTCCAGATTTTATCCAGAGAATATTTTTCTCTTACATCTTTATCGAAAATATTTACTATAATATCTCCTCCATCAATGAGAATCCATCCTGATTCCGGACGGCCTTCTTTCCCTCTAGGATTATAGCCTTCTTGAAAAAGGAAATCTTGTGCCTCTTCTGCCAAAGCGTTAAGCTGTCTTTCAGAAGAAACAGATGCATTAACAAAAAAATCTGCAAATGATGATTTCTCAGAAATGTCAATCATCGCAATATCGAAAGCTTTTTTGCTACTGAGCATCTTAGCAATATTTAGGGCAGTTTCTTTATTTTTCATAGTTGTTTTCTCCAGTCTTTTTTTAATAAACTCTCGTGATTTGATTGTATCTTCGTCAATTTGTTTGCCTTTTTCTTTAATCATCTGGACCGCAAAACTCATAATTTCAAAGCATGCAGCATCAAGATTCTGACAAGCTTCACGTTGTAATCGTTTAAGTTCAGGATAATCTCGGTTCTCTTCTATTGCATCGGCAACATATACAATTTCTTCAAGGAGAGACATTTCGGGTCTTCCGGTTGTATGACTTCGTATTGCATTAAGAATATCCTCGTCAACAACACCAAATTCATACTTTAAAATTTCTGCAGCAATTTTTGAGTGCGACAGAGCTTGATTGTTAAGATATTTATCAGGAAGCTCATAGTGGATTACAAGTTCGTTAGCTCTCTCTTGGGAAAAGCATTTTGCAATATCATGATACCTTCCTGCAAATTCTGCTTTTTGAGCATCTGCCCCATGAATTTTTGCAAGCATACCAGCCATTTTTTCTACACCGAGAGAATGATTATATCTACTCTTAGAGAGATTGGATTTCATATAATCCTCGAGAGCAAGTTTATTGGTACAATTTATGATCAAATATGTATTCCTCCACTTGGGGATGTACGAGGCCTTCTATACTTTCTCCGGTTGATATGCGTCGTCTGATATCGGTTGCCGATATGTCAATTGGGGGCATATCTATAATATATATTTTGGCATCATACTTATTTTTGAGCTCCTCTATCTTGGTCGTAACCTTCTCACTGACAGTTCCTGGACGATAGCCGGTTATAAGTGGGAAATGTTTAAGAATGTCAGCTCCGCACTTCCATGTTTCTATTTCAAGCAAGGAGTCAAATCCCAGAAGAAAATAAAGTTTACCCTTATCTAAATCTTCGAAATGTTCCAGTGTATTAATGGTATAAGAAGGATTTTCAGAATCTATCTCATAATCTGATACACGGAAAGCAGAATTGCATCCAAGTATTTTAGATATCATATTATATCTGTTTTCACCTGATGATGTTTCTGTATGTTGCTTGAAGGGAGATATATATGCGGGCATAAATATGAGTTCGTCAAGATTCATTTGCTTAACAGCGATGTTAGCAAGTATTATATGTCCCATATGAATAGGATCAAAAGTTCCTCCGTATATTGCATATTTATTTTCTGACATCATTTAATCTTATCTTCTTTCACAATCATTGTGCCTTATCATTATTTATGTCAGCAAGAATCTCTATTCCCAATTCTTGCAGTTGGTCATCGGAAGGTTTAGCAGGTGCTTCAGATACAGGACATTCAGCGTTTTGATTTTTAGGGAATGCGATAACCTCTCTTATACTTTTTTCACCCAGAAGAAGCATTACAAGTCTATCGAGGCCGTATGCGAGACCTGCGTGAGGTGGAGCTCCGTATTTGAATGCCTCGATAAGGAATCCAAATTTGTCATAACACTCCTCTTCGGAAAGGCCTAACGCTTTAAACATCTTAGTCTGTAAGTCGTTGTTATGGATTCTTACACTTCCTCCACCGAGTTCAACACCGTTAAGTACAATATCATATGCATTTGCATTAAGTCCAAGAAGGTCTGAGTCAAGTTTATATAATTCTGTGAGATTGGGTTGTGTGAAGGGATGGTGCATTGCCTTAATGCGCCCATCTTCATCTTTTTCGAACATAGGAAAATTTACTACCCATAAGAAATTATATTTATTACTATCGATAAGCCCTAACAGTTCAGCAACTCTTTTTCTCAGAAAACCAAGAGCATCGTATGTTACTTTAGTTTTTCCGCTTACAATAAATACGATATCTGAGTTTTCTGCTCCGCATTTTTCGAGTATTGACTTGAGTTCTTCTTCATTGAAAAACTTTCCAACAGAGGAACTGATATTGCCGGAATCATTTTTGATCCAAACGAGACCACCTGCACCGTAATGTTTTATATCCTCAATAAGTTTATCGATTTTTTTGCGAGAGAATTCTGATGCACCGCCTGGAACACATATTCCCCTTATATCTCCGCCTTCGGAAAGGACTTTATTAAAGACTTCGAACGGGCAATCGACAAAAATATCGTTCAATTTCATTAGTTCGATATCAAAGCGCGTATCTGGTTTATCCGAACCGAATCTCTCCATGGCTTCCGCATATGTAATCCTTGGAAAAGGAATTGTGATATCTATATCTTTTACTTCCTTCATAAGCTTTTTTAGAAAGCCTTCTTGAATTTCAATAACATCATCTTCAGAAGCGAAAGACATCTCTAAATCTATTTGCGTAAATTCGGGCTGTCTGTCGGCTCTAAGATCCTCGTCTCTGAAACATTTAACCACTTGGAAATATCTATCAACCCCGGACACCATAAGCAGTTGCTTGAACATTTGAGGCGATTGCGGAAGTGCATAGAAGAATCCAGGATGAATTCTTGACGGAACTATATAGTCTCTGGCACCTTCCGGGGTAGGTTTTATTAACATAGGTGTTTCAATTTCGGTAAAGCCCTGCTTGTCAAAGTAATCTCTTGCACATTTTACTACCGCATATCTCATCATAAGATTTCTTTGCATTTTCCCCTTTCGGAGATCGAGATATCTGTATTTTAGTCTCAAATTTTCATCTACATTATCGTCATCTTTGATGTATATCGGTGGAGTCAAGGATTCTGAATAAATAATTATATCATTGGCAAAAATCTCTATATCTCCTGTAGGAATGTTATTGTTTTTAGAAGATCTTTCACAGACTCTTCCTTTGATACCAATACAATACTCACTTCTCAACTGATTAGCTTTTTCTAGGACTTCTTCGGTAACATCGTCGTTGATTGTAACTTGAGTAATGCCTGTCTTGTCTCTTATATCTATAAATACAAGACTTCCAAAGTTTCTTGCTTTGGCCACCCAGCCGTTTAGAACAACTTCTTTTCCGACATCATCTATGCGAAGATCACCGCACATGTGAGTTCTCTTATATAACATTGGTTAACTCTTCCCTTCTGACTTTAATTTGTTCTGAATTTTCCATGTTTTTGAGGGTAAGCTCTCCGCTTTTGACCTCATCATCACCAATTACAACAGTATATAGGGCATCAAGTCTATCCGCATACTTCATTTGACCCTTTAAATTGCGTTCTTTGGTATCAAGCTCAGCTCGTACACCTTTTTGTCTAAGTTCATGTACGAGTTTTACTGAATATGCTTTTGCATCATCACCTATCCAAGCAACGAATAATTCAGGTACAGTATGACCTCCAAAATCATGTTCAGCAAGTTCCATCATCATGATTAATCTTTCTTTACCTAAACCAAAACCGACTCCTGGCATATCGGGACCATCGATTTCTTCGATTAGGTGATCATACCGTCCTCCACCACAGATAGTTCCCTGTGCGCCTATGGATGTTGTTATAAATTCGAATGCTGTTTTGGTGTAGTAGTCAAGGCCTCTCACTATTGAAGGATCTACAAGATATTTAATCTGGTTTGCATCAAGGAGATGCTTAAGCTCTTCCATGTCTTGCTTACATTCATCGCATAGATAATCGAGCATCATCGGTGCACCCTGAACTAATTCGTGGCAAACTTCTGATTTGCAATCAAGAATCCGCATAGGATTTTTGTCATATCTGGATTTACATGTATTGCATAGTTTATCGTATTTAGGTTTAAGGAAATCCTGAAGTGCCTTTCTATGTAAAGGTCTGCATTTTCTGCATCCTACACTTGATATGTGAAGTTCAATATCCTTGACACCCATTGTGGTAAGAAAATCATAGCCGAGTGCTATTACTTCTGCATCAGCAAGCATGCTGTGAGTTCCGAAGTTTTCAATACCAAACTGGTGAAATTCTCTAAGCCTGCCAGCTTGTGGCTTCTCGTACCTGAAACAGGGGGTATCATAATAATATTTTGTCGGCTGAACAAGAGCATATTGATTATTCTCGATAAATGCACGAACAGCCGGTGAGGTTCCTTCAGGTTTAAGAGTTAGGCTTCTATTACCAAGATCTTCAAAAGTATACATCTCTTTTTGTACAATGTCAGTTGTATCACCTACACCTCTGTTGAATAATTCTGTTGATTCAAAAGTTGGAGTTCTGAGTTCTTTATAACCGTATTTTGTACATACCTCAGACCAACATCTCTCTATATACTGCCATTTATATGAGTCTGTTGGCAGAATATCTTTTGTTCCCTTTGGTGCTTTTATTGCCATCTTAGCCTCCGTAGTATCTATTTTGCTAATTATAATTTCATTTTTCTCAGGAGTTATTATTGATATTTGTATTGACTGAATATATATTGTCTAAAGTGTCTGCCATTTAAGATTATGAATGTGCGACAATTTAAGTATGAACTTTCAACAGAAATAACTTCAAAAAAGTGTCTCTTGTAAAAAATCTAAGAGGCTTGTTAATTTGATAACTGACTTTATTCATACAAAATTTATACAAAAGGATTTGATTTCTTTTCAAAGAGTATCGTCGTAGGAAGTCCGTGGCCGGGATATACAATGGTATTTTCGTCAAGCACATACAGTTTGTTCTTGATTGAGTCAAGAAGCATATCCCAATTTCCTGTTTCAAATGAAGAGTTGCCTACAGAAAGCTTGAAAAGAGTATCTCCGCTAAAGACAATATCCCCAAGTTGAATACATATTCCGCCTTCGGTATGACCCGGAGTTTCGATAAATCCAAAAACCGAATCTCCTAGATTGATTTCATCTCCTTCAACAACATATATGTCAGCCTTAGGACACTGTGGTGTAGAATTTCCAAAAGCAAGAAATTCTTTGTTCCAGTCTTTTGACATCAAGTATATGTCTTTCTTCGGTGCTACAAATTTTGCGTTCGGATAGTCTTTGAGGTATTCTTCTGCACAGTAAAAATGGTCGTAATGCCCATGTGTAAGCATTACATATTTTAAATTATCTTTGTCTCCAATTTCCGATTTAATTTCATCGCCTATATATCCCGGATCGATAATTGCCTTAAGCCCTGTTGCCTCGTCAGTAAGTAAATATGTGTTTTCTTGAAGTGGCCCCTTAGGGTATCTTTTTATTTGTACACTCATTTTATATCGTTTTCACTCCTATATTGCTCTGAATACTTTGTCTACGCCCTCTACCTGCTTTAAAGAGAGAAGAAGTTTTTGCATCTGGTTCATGTCGGATATCGCAACGGTAATAACTACACTGCTAAAGCCGGGATCTGCATGCGTTAGATTGAGTCCGACAACTTCAATATCATTATCATCACAAACCTTTGAAACATCTCTAAATAAGCCTTTTCTTTCTTCGGCATATACGTGTATATCTGCATAATATTTTCGGCTATCGTCAGGATCATCCCAAAGAACTTCAATAAGTCTACCCTGGTCTTCTTCATTAAGATGTTTTATGTTGGGGCAGTCAGTTCTGTGTACAGTTATACCTTTACCTTTAGAAATATAGCCGATTATTTCATCTCCGGGTACCGGATTACAGCATGTCGCACGTCTTA
>JAAYIA010000046.1 GCA_012735145.1 Clostridiales bacterium
ATTTCTCACTTTGACCTGTCATGCCTACAGTCATATCGAATATCTTAACCACGGAAGTGGCCTGTGTTCCTTCGTATTTCTCCTTTTTGCCGACAATATTATTTGCAACTATCCTGCCTTGTTTGTTCGCAGGTCCTGCCAGCTGATACTGGAATCTTGTCTTGAGTGTAAAGTCTTCGACTTCTATTACGTCTCCTACCGCATAGATATTCGGATCTTCGGTTCTCAAGTACTCATCGACTATAATATTGCCTCTCTTATTCAAAGTTAGACCCGCATCTTTTGCGATTCCACTGTTAGGTCTGAGTCCTATGGAGAGGACCACAAATTCTGCTGTGTACTCGTTTCCGCTCTTTAGGTGGATTTTGACCATTCTCTTTCCATCCTGAGTAATTTCTTCAAACGACTCTACAGGATCGCTGAGAACAAGTTCGACTCCATTCTCGATTATATTCTCCTGAAGCAATGATGCCATCTCTGCATCCGTCGGAGGCATAACCTGATCCATTGCTTCTATAATCGTTGTCTTAAGTCCTGCAAAATGGAAATTCTCAGCAATCTCAAGACCGATAAAGCCTCCTCCGATTACTGCAGCTGTACTTATTCCACCTTCTTGTGCAATATGACGAATTTTATCCGTATCCGGAATTGTCCAGAGTGTCTGAATAAGGTCTGAGTCTATTCCCGGAATCGGAGGTCTCAAAGGAGAAGATCCCGTTGAGATTACAAGCTTATCATAGCTTTCTTCATATTTATTACCGGTTGCTTTATCCAAAATCTCGACAGTCTTTTTCTTTCTGTCGATTTTCAATGCTTCATTACCCGTTCTTACATCAATCGCAAATTGGCTCCGGAGTTGCTCAGATGTTATAACAATCAGTGAACTTCTTTCCTTGATTACATCTCCAACATGATAAGGAAGCCCACAGTTTGCATAAGAAATATATTCTCCTCTTTCCAGAAGAACTATATCTGCTTTTTCATCTAGTCTACGCAGTCTTGCTGCACAGCTTGCTCCACCCGCAACGCCGCCTATAATTACATACTTTTTCATTCCTTCCTCCTTGAACCTATTAATGGTTTTCTTATGTTATATATATAACACTTAGTTCTTTATCATTACTGTGACATCGTCACAGTAGCGTAAATTTTATCCCTATTTCATGAAAACCCTTGTTACGGAGAAAGTGCTTTTGCTATGCAAGTCGCTTCTTTTATGGAGATTTATATAGACTTATATTTATTTTTTTCTAAAAGTTTCTTAAGATATTGCCCTGTATATGAGTTCTTATCTTCTGCAATTTCCTCCGGTGTACCCTCGGCTACTACATATCCTCCCCCGTCTCCTCCTTCAGGGCCGAGATCTATAATGTAATCTGCCTGTTTTATCACGTCTAAATTATGTTCAATAACAACTATGGTATTTCCCTCATCGGTTAATCTGTTGAGTACATAAAGCAGCTTCTCGACATCAGCAAAATGCAGACCTGTCGTCGGTTCGTCAAGTATGTATAAAGTCTTGCCCGTGCTCTTCTTGGAAAGCTCTGTGGCCAGCTTGATTCTCTGTGCCTCTCCTCCGGATAACTGCGTTGACGGTTGCCCAAGACTTATATATCCTAAACCTACATCGTCTAATGTCTGCAGATACCTAAGTATTGTGCTCTGATTCTCAAAGAAAGGTATAGCTTCGGTGACCGTCATATTAAGGACATCTGAAATGCTTTTCCCCTTATACTTCACCTCTAGCGTTTCTCGATTGTATCTTGCTCCTCCACAGACTTCACAAGGAACAAAAATATCCGGAAGAAAGTTCATTTCAACTTTAATAATTCCATCTCCACGGCAATCTTCACAGCGTCCACCTTTGACGTTAAAGCTAAACCTTCCGGGCTTATATCCCCTCACTTTCGCTTCCGGCATTTCCGAAAATAGAGTTCTTATATGTGTAAACATACCTGTATATGTCGCCGGGTTTGATCTTGGGGTTTTTCCTATAGGAGATTGATCTATGTCTATAACCTTATCAAAATTCTCAATTCCTTTTATTTCCTTAAATTTACCCGGCTTCATTTGAGAGCGATTTGTTATCCTTGACACTCCCTTATACAGTATCTCATTAACTAAACTTGATTTGCCCGATCCCGAAACACCTGTCACAAGAACTAACTTCCCGGCGGGAATTGTGACGTCTATATCTTTGAGGTTATTCTCTGATGCTCCTATTATCTTGAGATACTGACCATTACCTTGCCTTCTTGATGTCGGAATTTCTATCTCTCTCTTACCCGAAAGAAACTGCCCTGTTATAGATTCGGGGCACGCCTTGATATCTTCTATCGAGCCCTGTGCGACCAGTTCTCCCCCGTTTACTCCGGCACCCGGTCCAATATCTATTATATGATCAGCAGCGTACATCGTTTCCTCATCGTGTTCCACAATAATCAGGGTATTACCCATATCTGTAAGACTCCTGAGTGCGGAAATAAGCTTGTCGTTATCTCTTTGATGAAGACCTATGGAAGGTTCATCCAGAATATATAATACGCCGACAAGCCCCGATCCGATTTGTGTTGCGAGGCGTATTCTCTGCGACTCTCCTCCCGACAAAGTATTGGCTGACCGACTTAATGTAAGATATCCCAATCCCACATCCTTAAGGAACTGAAGCCTTTGCCTAATCTCTTTGGTTATCATTTCACTTATTTTTTTCTCTCTGTCTGTCAATTTCTCTTGAATTTCTTCAAAGAATTCAATCGCTTGAATAACGGAAAGATCTGTCATCTCTATTATATTCATGTCGCATACCGTGACAGCCAGCACTATATCTTTTAGTTTTTTTCCTTTACATGTAGGGCAGGTTTCCTGCGTCATAATGTCACTGATTTTGTTCTTAATATAGTCAGAATTGGTTTCGCCCCATCTTCTCTCCAGGCTCGGTATTACACCTTCAAATGTATGGTTCATATGAGATATTCGACCCGATTTGCTCTTGTGCAGATAGTTAAGCTTTCTTGTGCCCGTTCCATGCAACAGTTCTTCTTTAAATTTTGCAGGTAAGTCCTTATACGGAGTATCGAGATCTGTCTTATGATATTCTGCAAGCTTTCCTACTACATGTCTGTAGTATCCCATTGCATCGAGGGTTGAAAAAACCGCGCTTATTGCCCCTTCTGCAATGCTCTTGTTTTCATCTGTAACCACGGATTCGTCTGAAATTCTTAAAGTGAAACCTAGTCCGCTGCATGTTTCGCAGGCACCATAAGGTGCGTTAAAAGAGAACATCCTCGGTTCCATTTCCTCTATGCTTATTCCATGTTCAGGACAAGAGAGTTTAGTTGAATATATTGCTTCTTCATTCACATTATTTTTGTTGAAAACTACTACACAAAGTCCCTCGCCCTCTTTAATAGCAAGCTCTACCGCTTCTGCAATACGGCTTCTATTGTCTTCTCTGATGACGATTCTGTCTATAACAATCTCAATTGTGTGCTTGTTATTTTTTTCAAGTTCGATGGATTCTTCATCCAGCCTCTTCATCTCTTTATCTATTCTTACTCTAGTGTAACCATCTCTCTTGATTCTGCTAAGAATAGCTTTATGTTCACCTTTGCGTCCGCGCACAATCGGTGCAAGAACTGTCAGCCTTGTCCCGACTCCTTGGGACTTGATGTTCTCTATAATGCTATCAACCGATTGACTCGTAATCTCACGACCACAAATCGGACAGTGCGGGATTCCGATTCTCGCATACAGCAATCTAAGATAGTCGTATATCTCAGTAACCGTTCCGACTGTCGAACGCGGATTTTTATTACTCGTCTTCTGATCTATGCTTATCGCCGGTGACAATCCCTCTATAAGCCTTACATCCGGCTTCTTCATCAATCCAAGGAACTGTCTTGCATACGATGATAAAGACTCTACATATTTCTTCTGACCCTCTGCATATATGGTATCAAAAGCAAGCGAAGACTTTCCGGATCCTGACAAGCCTGTTAAGACTATCATCTTATCTCTCGGAATAGTCACATCTATGTTTTTGAGGTTGTGTTCTTGAGCGCCTTTTATTACAATATTTCTTTCCATTATCTATTTATGTTTCCTTTATGCTGTATATTTATACTTTTCTATATATTTAATATTTATGTTTTGCACTATGCTTGTATTTTGCTATATGTTTATGTTTTGCTTCATATCTACGCTCTGCTACTTGTTCTTAATTCAAATAACACATCCCTCAGTTCAGCCGCTCTTTCAAAGTCAAGCTGCTTTGCTGCTTCCTTCATATTCTTTTCTAAGGTTTTTATCGTCTCCCTTAGCTCTGATGTTGTCATTGTCTTGGCATCCTTGATATCGGTATCTCCTTTATACTCCTGAGATGCTTCAACTATACTTCTGATTGGCTTAACGATAGTTTTGGGAACAATACCATGAGCTTTGTTGTATTCATCTTGTATCCGTCTTCTTCTAGCTGTTTCATCTATACAATATCTCATTGCTTTACTGATAGTGTCGGCATACATTATTATACGCCCATTTTCATTACGAGCTGCACGCCCTACCGTCTGCACAAGAGATGTTTCCGTTCTAAGGAAGCCTTCTTTGTCCGCATCAAGTATCGCAATAAATGAAACCTCCGGAAGGTCGAGCCCTTCTCTCAAAAGATTGATACCTACCAAGACATCGAATTTACCCATTCTAAAATCTCTTATTATTTCCAGCCTTTCAAAAGTATCTATCTCCGAGTGCAGATATCTCACTCGTATGCCCTGACCTTGAAGGTATGTCGTCAAATCCTCAGACATTCTCTTGGTCAGCGTTGTCACAAGAACCCTTTCATTGTGCTCTATCGTCTTGTGTATCTCGGATATAAGGTCGTCAATCTGCCCCTTGCTCGGCCTGACCTCGATATTAGGATCTAGGAGACCTGTCGGTCTAATCAACTGCTCTGCTGTAATTCCGCCTGCCGCTTCCTTTTCAAATGCTGCCGGTGTTGCCGATACATATACAGTTTGACCTGTCATTTCATTAAACTCTTCAAACTTGAGAGGTCTATTATCCAGTGCTGACGGAAGCCTAAACCCGTACTCAACCAGTGAAGATTTCCTGGCTCTGTCACCATTATACATTGCCCTGATTTGCGGCAGCATAGCATGTGACTCGTCAATAATCGTTAAGAAGTCTCTATCTTCAAAATAATCAAGAAGAGTAAAAGGCCTCTCTCCCGGTTTTAAGAAGTTGATGTGCCTGGAATAGTTCTCTATTCCCTTGCAGGTTCCAACCTCCATCATCATCTCTATATCGTAGTTTGTTCTCTGTTCAAGCCTCTGTGCTTCAAGAAGCTTTCCATTTGCTCTGAACCAATCCAATCTCTCACCCAGCTCCTTCCTAATCGAAGCCACAGCAAGAGCCATATCCTCTTTGCTCGTAATATAATGTGAAGCAGGAAATATGGAAATATGCGATCTAATACCGGTCACTTCGCCGGTAACGGGATTTATCTCCCGAATGCTCTCAATCTCATCTCCAAACAGCTCCACCCTGACAGCGCTCTCGCTGCCTGCCGGATAAATATCTATAGTATCTCCCCTTGCTCGAAAAACACCTCTTTCAAATTCCACATCATTTCTCGTATACTGAATATCCGTAAGTTTTCTCAGGAGATCCATCCTCTCATATTCCATGCCCGGTCTTAAACTTATAAGCTGATTCCTGTACGAAGATGGACTACCAAGGCCGTATATACAAGAAACCGAAGCGACAATTATTACATCCTTTCTCTCTAACTGTGCGGCCGTAGCAGAATGCCTGAGTTTATCTATCTCGTCGTTGATATCTGAATCTTTTTCTATATATGTATCTGTAGAAGGAACATAGGCCTCAGGCTGATAATAATCGTAATAACTAACAAAATATTCAACGGCATTATTCGGGAAAAATTCCTTAAATTCTCCGTATAGCTGTGCCGCAAGAGTCTTATTGTGTGAAATCACGAGAGTCGGTTTCTTCACTTTTTCGATTATTTTTGCCATAGTAAAAGTCTTACCTGAACCGGTAACCCCCATGAGGGTTTGTGCACGGCTTCCGGCAATTATCCCATCGCTAATCTTCTTTATGGCTTCAGGCTGATCTCCGGTTGGCTCATATTCGCTAATAACTTTAAATTCAGGCATCAGCATCATCCCCATCTTCATGTTTTGATGGTGGCGGACTGTCTTCAAGGAAATCTTCTACCTTCTCATTAACAGTATCAACAAATTTTTTGCCCAGTTCAACTGCTTTTTCTCCTGCTTCATAAGTCTTTTTGCTTGCTTCAACCGTTTTCTTGCCAATCTTAACAGCTCCCTTGATGATTTCCTGTGTAGTCTCCGCCGCTTCTTTGAAACTCGTTAGGTTGTTCGCATTCTCAGGCATATAATCGGGGTCGTCTTTTTCATCCTTGATTTGCTTTGGCTCCTCTTCTGTCTTTGTATCTTGGAGATCATACGCCAATCCCGCAATTCCCATAAGAAGTATCGCTCCAAAGATAGCATTGCGTTCATCAAATATATCAAGTGCGAGTCTGCCTCCTTCTAAAGAAGACATTGCTATATCATCTTGAGTGCTGACGATTCTAAAATCCCAGTCTAAAACATTACCGCTAACCAACCAGCCCTTGAAACTAATAGTGTACTTCTGACTCGAAAGACTCACCTGTCTTTCAATTTCTCCCATCTTCAGATCACGTGCATACAAATTATATTCCCGTCTCAAAGGAAATCTCTTCTGCCTTACACTTCCCACTATTTTTCCATCCATTGAAATGATGTCTATCCTTCGTCCGCCATCGGTTATGTTTGCCTCAATCGCAAACCTCTTCTTTCCGCTTTCATCAAGCAATCCGTATATGCCGTCCCAAGTGAAGGCATTTTCAAGAATCAATCTCATATATTTTCTCCTTTGCCTATCATATTTCAATGCAGGATATCAAAACCAGCATTTAGATACTGCAAGAGCCAGCATAAGCTGGCTCTTGATTTGTTCTCATAGAATTCTTGCAACCCAATTTATTTGTTCAGACCTTCCAAAGCTTTTGCAGCTGCGAGTTCCTCTCCAGATGAACCTGCGTTCGCAGCAATCTCTGACATTTTGTCTTTGAGTTCTTGCTCGATTCTTCCGAGCTCCTTCTCTGCTTCTGCTCTTGCGATTCTCCCTTCCTCTTGGATGTTTTGAATTTCATCAAGAGCGGAGATTAGCTGACGATTTGTCTCCTGAATTGTTTCAAGATCGACAATTCCTCTTTCACTTGCACGAGCTGTCTCAACTGAACTCTGATGTAAAGCTTCTGCGTTCTTCTTGAGCATTTCGTTGGTTGCATCGGTCACAGTATTCTGTGCCTCAATCGCCTGCTGTGTATGGTAGTTGTTCAGAGCAAGAACCATCTGTGTCTTCCAAATAGGAATTACATTGATAATTGTGGAGTGAATTTTCTCCGACATAATGGTGTCAGAGTTCTGTACCATTCTTATCTGCGGTGCTGACTGAAGGCATACTGTTCTCGATAATTCGAGGTCGTGAATCTTCTTCTCGAACCTTGTAATCATGTTCGCATAATCTTGGGCCTCTTGAATGTCTTCTGTTGCATTGGAAGCCTCTGCTTTTGATTGCAATAGGAGAAGTTCTTCTTTTCTTGCTTTTTCCAGTTTAATCTTTCCCGCTTCTATATACATAGACACTTCTTTGAAATATAGCTTGTTTTTCTCGTATAGCATATCCAGCTGAACAATATCCTTAACCAGTTGCTGTTTGTGTCCTTCCAGTACGCCCACAAGTTTATCGATGTTTGCTTCTGTTGTACTGTATTGAACCTTCAGTTCCTCGAATCTCTTACTGGCATTGCTGAACAAATTAGCTAAGAAGCCTTTCTTTGGTTCACCATTGTTCTTGAGTTCCACAATCAAAGATGTAAGAACTTTTCCTGTTTCTCCCATATCCTTGCCGCGTACGCTTTCGAGTGCTCCATCAGCAAAATCTGATACCTTGCGCTGTGCTCCGGCTCCGTAACTTAGAACAGCATTACTGTTTGTAATGTCTATCTTCTCAGCTACAGCATTAATCTGTCGCATTTCATCTTCAGAGAATTTTTCCTGCGGAAGTTTTGCATCCTGCTCTTGTATAGCTGTACTAACATCAAGTATTGGTGCAACATTTATTTCTGCCGCTTCTTCTGCCAATGCCTGCGTCTGTTCCTTGACATTTCTTGTTTCATCATTAACTACCTCTGGTGTAAGTTCCAAATCTGCCATGAGTTCCTCCTAATCCGGCTAATTATCTGCCTTTGTAACTGTTAGATTGTGCTTATGTGTTAACTACTTAATATCAAAATCCGAATCGAGCAAGCCCTTGCTTGCCAACGTTGTCTGAAGCATCTGTATATCTGTTGAAATGTCCATAATATCATCTTCATGCAACCTCTCAAGAAGATTCTCAGAAGCTTCCAATACCGAATCCATAAGACTAATAAGCTGATCCTTAATCTTCTTCGACTGCTCTGCCAAGAAATTCGGATTTGCATCTATTTCTCCATCCGTAGTTTCTTTCTTAATTTCCGTTCCTATACCCGCAATTTTCCCATTATAATCATCTGCAAGCCTTACAACTTCAGGGAAAAATTTCTCTCTGAAATCCTTAACTTGCTCTGCAAGATCGGCTCTCTCCTGAACTCTGGCATCTATCCTGTCCGTTAATGCCTTGAGTTCTTTGAGTTTCTTCTTGATATCCACATCCTCTGTCATTGTTATAAGATCACCAATTGATTCCGGTAGCATACCTTCTTTTCTTGCCGCCATCATCCTTGCCTTCTTGCTTTCTTCTACAGATTTTTCAATCGGCTCAATCGGTTCTCCGTTTCTTGTCATAACAAGAAGACCATTACTGCTATCGACATATGAATCCGGGAAAAACCCTTGCATAATCATCTTCTGCAAATCATCGGCTACTTTGGCTACCGGTCTCGACATCTCAATAGACAGCTTATGCAGAGAAGTGTTCCCGTTCTTGTTAACCTTTACCTCATATGTTCTTATTCTCTTAGATTTTCCCAGTGCCATCATCTTGATAATTCCACCGAGTGCAACAAGACCTCCTCCTGCTACGAGATACTGAATTGTTTCTGATTTCGTGTTATCAGGTGATGATGCTGCTATCAGGATCAGAATTCCAAAAATCATACAAGCAACAAATCCTCCGGACTTGCCCAATCTGAGCTTGTTTATTTTTTTTGCTTCTTTCTTTTTTGCATAATATCCTGCCGGAGCTCCAGAGCTGCTTTTGCCTGATGCAGAGCTACTGCGCGCTGCAGAGCTTTTGCTGCTTTGTTTTGTCTTAGAATGTGTTACTGTCTGTGTTGTTGTAGTCGTGTCTCCAATCGTTACAGTGGATGTTCTGGTTGTCGTAGTTCCCTCCGGCATACCGCCTTTTGAGAATAATTCACCCAAAACTTTGCCGTTAATCCCTGACTCGTTCAACGATTTCCCGAAACCTTCTATTGCCTCTGCAAGTGTCGGTTTCTCCTTGTCTTCTTGTAGTTCATATTCAATAGAATCAGAGAACATAACAAAAGATAGGCTTGTCACTCCCGACGGAACACTCAATTTTGTTTTAAAGTTTTTATTCTGCCCGGCTGACCATTTTCCAGCATTAATCTTGGACGTACCTATTTCCTTCTTGCCGACCTTATCTAATATCTTAACTTTAAATGAGAACTGGCTGAAGTCAAAACTCGAATTGTTGAGTACTGCGAAGCTATATTCTATTCCACCATCATCAAGCCTTATTGTCTTGGTTGTTTCCTTGGCAGCTTCTTTAAAATGGTCCTCAAACCATCTGACTATTTTGCTCCGTTCCTCTGTTTTGTTAGTTGCCATTGTAATTCCCTTTCTTATCGTTCAACTCCTTCGAATAAAGGCAAATTATAGATATCATTGTGAATAAACTTTCAACCATATTATAGCATATTATTATATTTACAAAACATCATTATTTGATATAGAATTAAACATGCGTTTTAGTATTTTTCTGCTTAACATATGAACTGCTCTATTTATGATACTATGTTACAATAGCTATCTCGAAGGTGGTGTATTATGAAGAAATCATTAATAATATTCTTGACATTTATCACGGTTGCTACATTGGCTTTTCTTCTTATCTCGTGTGGAAAATCTACCAATTCTTCAAACACAGAAGGCAGCTCTGATGGAGGAAGTACGCCGACAATAGTTAAATCAATTTCAGATTCCGAGGATGATTCCGGCAGTTTCAAAGATCTGCAAATCTCATCAGTTATTCTATATGAAGATGGATCTGTTTTGGTGCAAACAAGGGATAAATTGCAGAAGAATGAAGCCGAGAACATCTATCCATTCAAAGACAGTGGCAAGGTCAAAGACATCTACATAATAAACTTTGGTGACCAAGGCCATCGAACTGTTGTTGCCTTAATGCAAAACGGCTCTATCTCCGCTATGAGCGCAAAGTCGCTTATCGAAGACCATATCTCTGTTGTAAGAGATGACATACTTGGTCGAGATGATTTTACAAAGATTGAGAATAGTAAAGATCAAAACGGGTATTATACTGCAACCGCATTCGCTAAAGACGGCAGCAAATATTCGCTGGACTTCAGTCTAGACTTTTAAGGATTATAAAGGTGTTGTCATGAAGGAACATAATAATAAAATATTATCCGTACCAATTCATCTGTTTTTATTACTTATTATACTTACAACAGGCTTTCTTGCTTATGGATGCACTGTTAAACAAACCGATGAAGAAGCTTCTGTGGTGAAAACAGTTTCAGTTGACGAGGGTGATTACGAACCGGCTCTTCCTCTTGGCATCACGAGCGTTGATCTAATGTCCGATGGCACAGTTGTCATTAATAATTACGGTGCTCTTGCTGAAAAACTAGGTACTACCCATGTTGCTTTTGATAACTCTAAGGATATATTCTGTTGCAATTACGGAAATGGAGGCTACCGAGTAATACTCGTAATTAAGAGCGACAATACAATTTCTGCGATAAGCGGGCAGTCACTCATTGAACATCGTCGTTACAGAGTAAAAAATAATCTCGGTGATTTTAAAGATGTTGATACAATAGAGCAATTTCAAGATGAATACGCGTCGGGCATCTTAGTCAAACTACAAGATGGAAGCACGGAATTTCTGGATGATTTCCTCACATTCTAGATTTCTCTTAGTCCTTTATAATAGCTTTATCACAATTTAAAAATTCTCAGACATTACATACGAATATACACAAGAAAAATGCCAACTACCTGAATATGTAGCTGGCATTTTCCGTATTGCATCAGATGAAAGTATTTTAAAACATGTTTTTTTCCTTAACCTCCGAGATAAGCTTTTCTAACCTTCTCGGATTTTGCAAGCTCCTCTCCGGAGCCCGAAAGCGTAATCCTTCCAGTCTCGATTACATATGCTCTGTCCGCAATGGAAAGCGCCATATTAGCATTCTGTTCGACGAGAAGAATTGTAGTTCCTGACTTGTTTAAATTGCGTATTATTTCAAATATCTGATCGACCAGTATAGGCGCAAGTCCCATAGATGGCTCGTCCAGCATCAAAAGCTGAGGATTGGACATAAGAGCTCTTCCCATTGCGAGCATTTGCTGTTCTCCCCCTGATAGGGTACCGGCAATCTGACTCTTTCTTTCTTTGAGCCTCGGAAACTGTTCATAGACATACTCGACATTTGGCTTCACTTTGTCAGCCTTTGTAATAAAGGCTCCCATTTCCAAGTTTTCCCGAACTGTCATCTCCTGAAAAACTCTTCTCCCTTCCGGGACATGAGAAATGCCCTTAGCGACAATCTTGTGAGCCGGCGTCTTAGCTATTGACTTTCCAAGAAATTTGATATCTCCGGTCTTGCTTCTCAGTAGTCCGGACACAGTATGAAGAGTTGTTGATTTTCCTGCACCGTTAGCACCAATCAATGTCACAATTTCGCCCTTATTAACCTCAAAGGATATGCCTTTAATAGCATGAATGGCCCCATAATATACATTTATATTGTCAACCGTTAATACCGTTCCCATTATTTCTCACCATCCTTATCGGGCTTATGTTGAGCAACACCTGCCGCTATTCTGCCCTTCCTGTAAGCCTCTTCAATATCTTCTTGCTCGGCCATTTTTTCCTCTGCTATTTGTTTCTTCGTTTTACCTCTTTGCTTACCCAGATATGCTTCAATAACCTTAGGATCCTTCTGAATATCTTCAGGGTTACCTTTCGCTATTGTTCTTCCATAGCTGAGCACCGCTATCCCTTCGCAAATACCCATTACCAAATTCATATCATGCTCAATCAACAGAACACATATCTCAAATCGATCACGGATATCTATTATTGTTTTCATAAGGTCGGCAGTTTCAGACGGATTCATTCCCGCCGCAGGCTCATCGAGAAGCAACAGTTTGGGCTTTGTAGCCAAAGCTCTCATTATCTCAAGTCTTCTCTGAGCTCCATACGGAAGCGACCCGGCCCTGTAGTCCGCAGTCTTCTCCATCCCGAATATCTTAAGAAATTCGATTGCCTCCTCATGAATTCTTTTCTCTTCTCTCGCATATTTCGGTGTATGTAACATAGAATCGTAGAGCTTGTATTTCGTCGTGTGATGCAAAGCAACCTTAATATTCTCTTCGACCGTAAGCTTTCCGAACAACCTTATATTCTGAAAAGTTCTGGCCATACCTGCTTTATTGATATCTACAGTTTTCATTCCTGCGGTACTTTTACCATCAAATATAATATCACCGCGAGTAGGCTCATAAACCTTAGTTAGCATATTGAAAATTGTAGTTTTTCCCGCTCCATTAGGCCCTATCAAACCGGCTATTTCTGTCCTACCGAGAGTGAGGTTGAAGTTATCAACAGCTGTCAGTCCGCCAAAATCTATTCCGAGATCCTTGACTTTAAGTACGGGTTCTTTATCTCTGTCTCTTTCGGGAATATAAACCTTCTCAAGATACGGTTCATCGGGTGAATATTGCTCCTTGGCATCTACTAATATAGATAGAGCTCCAACATTATCGTCATAGTACTTGTTTTCCAGATCTTCATAAAAATGCTTGTCTTCGCTTATCTTTATTTTTTTTTCTTCATCACTTCCTCTTGCTGCTGCCATCTACGCCACCTCCTTTCCGGTTTCTTTCCTCCGCTTTTTAATCCGCGAGGTGACTTTGTGAATTCTCATCTGCAAAGTGGACTTTATCGTTGGATTGTATGTTGCTATCATAACCAAGATAAGTACGATTGCATACGTAAGCATTCTATAGTCTGCAAACTGCCGGAGTGCTTCAGGCAGGATAGTCAAAAGTGCGGCTGCAATTATTCCTCCCCAGATATTTCCTATTCCTCCCAGCACAACGAATACCAGTATAAGTACAGATGTATTAAAACTGAACTTTATTGGAGCTAAGGTGCTGTAGTTCTGTGCAAAGAGAGCTCCTGCCATACCGGCAAGGCCTGCGCTTACAACAAATGCTGTGAGCTTGAATTTCTTAACATCGAGTCCTATGGATTCTCCTGCAATACGATTATCCCTTATCGCCATAATCGCACGTCCATGCTTTGAGTTCTTGATATTAAGAACTATGAACAATGTGAACAGTGCAAGGAAGATTCCGGCTGTAAAGGAAGCTTTTTGCCTAATCCCGGTTGCTCCTATTGCTCCCGTTATTATTCTCTGGCTATTGTCGGCAAGAGGTATTGTATGGTTGAATGCGAATCTCAGACCAGTTTCGTCAATACCGAAATAAAGAACATTCATTATGTTTCTCACGATTTCGCCAAAAGCTAACGTTACGATAGCAAGATAGTCTCCTCTCAAGCCCAGTATAGGTATACCGATTAACAGTCCGGCCAAAGCCGCTACCAATGCCCCAAATATCATAGACAGTAACAGTTGTACAGATGAAACACTTATGTATGTTTCAAGAATCCTCGCCATAACTACGCCGCTGAATGCTCCTACTGCCATAAATCCGGCATGTCCAAGAGAAAGCTCACCGGATATACCTACTACAAGGTTAAGCGATATCGCCAGCGATACATACACACAGATAGGAACAAACTGTCCCTGTAGGTTGTGTCCGATTATACCAAGACCTGCCCCAAGCTGTAGGAACCCATATCCTAATATTAGAATAGCGTATGCAATAAAAGCTTCTCTTTTATACTCACTACCCTTTACTGCTCCCTTCAGTAATCTTTTGGGAGTTGCAGGTGCTTTAATTTTCTTTTTTCTTACCATCTTGCACCTACACTTTCTCGCTTATCTTCTTACCAAACAGTCCTGTTGGCTTTACAAGAAGAACTATTACCAGACAAGCAAATACTATCGCATCTGATAATTCCGTAGATATATATGCTCTAGAAAAAATCTCGATTGTTCCGAGGATCAAGCCTCCTACCATAGCTCCCGGTATTGAGCCAATTCCTCCCAATACAGCAGCTGTAAACGCCTTGATTCCCGGCATAGCTCCCGTTGTCGGCATAAGAACCGGATATGCAGAGCACATAAGAACACCCGCAACAGCCGCAAGTCCCGATCCGATGGCAAATGTAAGCGAGATTGATTGATTCACGTTAATTCCCATCAGCTGTGCAGCACCATTATCTTCGGAAACCGCACGCATAGCTTTGCCGGCTTTACTCTTGTGTACAAACAATGTCAATCCAACCATTATTACAACACATACAATTATCGTAAAGAAGGACTCAGCCGTTATTATGATTTGACCTTCTGCCAAACGTATTGGTTCAAGTCCCTTAAAAAGCGACTTAAAAACCCTTGGATTCGCACCCCACACAAGCAAGGCCATATTTTGCAGAAAATAAGATACTCCTATAGCTGTAATCAATACGCTAAGAGAACCTGTGCCTCTAAGCGGGCGATAAGCAAGTCTTTCGATGACAATACCCAGAACGGTACACACAGCTACCGCTCCAATAAGGGCAGCCCATCCCGGCATACCCACATACGTCGTAAGACAAAAAGAAATATAACTTCCTACCATGATTATATCGCCATGTGCAAAGTTAAGCATCTTCGAGATACCATATACCATTGTATAGCCAAGAGCTATGATAGAGTAAACGCTACCTAAGCTCAGACCTGATATCAAACTATTAATCATATTCATAGAATATAGTTTCCTTTACTGTTCAAATGGGTATCAATTGCTCGAATTATTGGTGAACAATTGATACCCAGGAATTAATTCATTAGATTACTTCTCGATGTATTTGCCGTCCTGTATCACACAAACCTTAGGTGTTTTATCAACTTCGCCTGCTTTATTCCACTTCATATTCTGACCTGTCAGTCCGCTGTATGTGAAGTCTCCGGTAAATGTTTTTATCATAGCTTCGCAGATTGTAGCTGCATCATCTTCTACAGAAGCACCGCTCTTGTCAAATGCATTATATACTGCATATACACAGTCATACGCATCAGCTGCGAACTGGATAGGTGTATCTCCGTAAGCTTTCTCATATGCCTTTACAAACTTCTGAGAAGTTTCATCTTCTGAGTAGGCTGTAAATGGTGTCAAAAGAAGAACTCCTTCTGCCAGATCTGTATCAAATCCTTCGAGTGCGAGGATTCCGTCCATTCCGTCAACTCCGAAATATGTTGGCTTATAATCCATCTTATTAGCTTGGGTCATGATGTTCGATGCCGGTGTGTAGTAGATTGGCAGGAATACCATGTCTACGCCTGCATTCTTCATGCTATTAAGTTGTGCGGTAAAGTCTGCGTTTGCATCATCAGAAAACGCCTCTGTTGCATAGATTTGCTTTCCTTTACCTTCCCATGTGGATTTAAACTTGTCATATATTCCCGATGAATAGTTATCTGCGTTGTTGTAGATTACTCCAACTTTAGCATCAGGATAGTTCTTTGCCATATAGTCTGCTACAGCAACTCCCTGGTTAGGGTCGGAGAAGCAGAGCTGGAATACGTTGTCGTTTCCTTCAATAACTGCCGGTCCTGAAGCTGAAGGTGTCAAAGCGAAAACTCTATCTTTGTACGCTTCTGCTCCAACTGCTGTGCCAGGAGCCGTTGTTGTTGTTCCTACAAGAACCTGCATTCCCTCATCACGCAGCTTATTGTATGCATTTACCGATTTTTCAGCATCGTGCTCATCGTCCTGCGCCATGATTTCAACGTTAAACTTAGGTTCACTCGCATTGATTTCATCAGCTGCAAGTTGTGCGCCGTTCTTAACTGCTTCGCCATAGATAGCTGCAGGTCCTGTAAGAGGTCCTATTACTCCAACTTTGAGACTGTTGCCATCACTTGTCGTTCCTCCACCGCATCCTGCCAGAGCCATAGCCATCACACATGAGGCAGACGCCAATGCTACTTTCATCCATTTCTTTCTCATCTTTCTTTCCTCCATCTGATAATTTTTTTAGTTGAAATTTTAATAACTTATTGAATGTTTACTGATTAGAGACAATAAATAAAGCCTGCTTACATGCAGGCTTTAAGCTCTTTCAGATTGTAAGTGTTAGCGTTTGTTCTCTAACATCCCGTATCCCAGCCATCCTGCATTGAAATATCGTCCCCCACTAGAAGGACGTTGATAATAATAATGCTAATGATGACTGCTAAAGATGTACAAAACATTATAAAGTCTCCTTTCGCTAACA
>JAAYIA010000047.1 GCA_012735145.1 Clostridiales bacterium
AGTTATCATAGCATTCATAATTGTGACATAGAGGAAATCAAATTTGATGGTGGGATGGTAAGATTGCTTGCGGGAGAATACGAAGGCTATAAAGGGTATCAAGGCAAACACTTACCTCTGGATTATTATGATATTCACTTGGAAGAAGGTGCAAGTATCACAATCGATACACCGGAAGATGATTCTGTGATGATTTTTACACTTATAGGTGATGTTTATGTAGGTGACGATTTTATTGAGGAGAAGACGGCAGCAAAATTGACAAACGGTAACAGTCTGAAAATAAAGAACTCAGACAAACCAGCACAGGTGCTTTTCATGAAGTCTAAATCATTAAAGGAGCCTATTTCATGGGCAGGACCAATTGTTATGAATACTAGCGAAGAAATTGATGAAGCATTTTCTGATCTTAGAAGAGGTACATTTATCAAAGAAAATATCAATTATTAGAAAATGTTCAGATTTGATTTTCATTTGTTTATATTTACCTTTTAAAAAGTCTCTTTATGTATATATTTCATCAAAGTCTTGCAATGAAACCAATTAAGTGATATAAGAATAGAAACAGTTGTAGCTTTTAGGAAAGAGTGGGTCCGCCCACTCTTTCACTTATGTATAGGCCCATCGGAGGTATTATGGCAAAGGAAGAAATTTTATCTTTAGTGACGAATATCCTAAAGGAATATATTTCGGACAAAGAACTTGAAGTATACAGGGTACAGTATAAGAAGGAAGGTCCGGACTGGATACTTCGAATAATGCTTGATAAACCAATCGGTGCACAATCTGAATATATCAATATTGATGAGTGCGAAAATGCAACGAGATACTTGAGCGACAAGCTTGATGAACTAGACGTTATTGATAGAAGCTACAGACTTGAGGTCAGTTCGCCTGGGCTCGATAGAGAGCTCACTAAGGATTCTGACTATAAACGTTTTGCAGGTAGATTGGTAAATATCAATACATACGAACCGATAAATGAAAAAAAGCATTTTTCGGGGATTCTAATAGGTAAGGAAAACTCTGTTGTTTCAATTGATATTGAAGGTGAAAAACTAGAGATACCTGAAAAAAAGATATCGAAGATAAATTTAGAAATAATTTTCTAGGAGGACAAAATGAACAAGGAATTTCTTGAAGCGTTTACCGATCTCAAGAAAGAAAAAAATCTCTCAAACGAAGAGGTGATTAATGCCATTAAAGACTCTATTGAGAATGCATACAGAAAAAATTATGGAGCATCTAATGTTAGAGTTGAGATTGATATGGAAGAAGGTATAGTGACCGTTCTGATGGAGATGGAAGTTGTTGAGGAAGTAACAGACTATATGACTCAGGTGTCTCTTGAAGATGCAAGAAGTATATATGAAGACTATGAAATTGGTGATATTGTAGAATATCAGATCGATCCAAAAGATTTCAATAGAATTGCGGCCCAGGGCGCTAAACAGGTTTTCATTCAGAAAAATAGAGAAGCCGAGAGAACAAACGCTTATAATGAATATATCGACAAAAAAGGTCAGGTTATTACGGGTAAAGTTGAAAGAATAAACAATGGAACTATTCTATTGACACTCGGAAGTACTGAGGGAATTGTTCCTGCATCTGAGCAGGTAAGGACAGAGTCTTTCAAGCCGGGAGACAGAATTAAAGTCTATGTTATGGATGTAAAAAAAGAAAGCAAAGGACCGCAAGTTTTCCTATCCAGATCTCATCCTAGTCTCGTAAAAGGATTATTTGAACTTGAGATTCCAGAAATTGCAGATGGAACAGTTTCTATCAAAGGAATAGCAAGAGAAGCGGGTTCTCGTACTAAGATTGCTGTCTATTCAAATGATGAGAATGTAGACCCTGTAGGAGCATGTGTTGGAAATCGAGGAGCGAGGGTTCAAAATATTGCAGATGAACTCTTTGATGAAAAGATAGATATCATTGTGTGGGATGAAGATCCGGCTGTTCTTATCAGCAATGTTTTAAGACCTGCAGTTGTTGAGGGTGTTTATACAAACGAAGATGAAAAGTCTGCAACAGCCGTTGTTCCAGAACAACAACTTTCACTTGCTATAGGTAGAGAAGGGCAGAATGTAAGACTGGCAGCAAGAGTAAGCGGGTGGAAGATAGATATTAAGAGTCATGAGCAGCTCAGAGAAATGGGGTTTGCTTTTGATGAGTATGAAGATACAAATCAGGAATTGCACGATGACAAGGTATTAACTGAAAATACTGAAATCGAAACAGAGGACATTAAAGTTGAAAAAACAAACATCGGACAAGAAGCCGAATCGTAGATGCATAGGCTGTATGGCATCTTTCCCTCAAGAAACGTTAATCAGATTTACATGGAATGGTGAGAAGATATTGGCAGATACTTCGAACAGAAATGAGGGAAGAGGTTTCTATCTCTGTAAAAATAAAGATTGTCTGGAGTTAGCAATTAAAAGAAAAGCATTTAATCGTATCTGTAAGAGAAATATAGATGCAGAAACAATACGAAAAGTTGTTGAAGACGCAGAGCAGAACAACTAAGGAGGTATGCATGTCAAAGAAAGTCAATGAGATTATTATAGAACTTGGCATTACACTTAAGGAACTTAAAGAATACGCAGATAAAATGGGTATTAAAGTTACGGACAAAGAGTGTGTTGTCGAAGATTCTGATGCTTCCAGAATAATCAGCACTATTAACCTTTTGAAGGGAACTTCTTCGGAAGGAAAAGCCGAAGGGGGAAAAGCCGAAGGGGGAAGACCCAAGATTAAGGCTATTCCTGTTGTAAATATGGATAATGTTAAGTCGAAGCCTCCTGCAGGAATCCCTGCAAAGGCAGTGCCACCGAAAAAAGAGATTATAGATTCCAAAGATCTGCCTGAGGATAAAGATGTAAATCAAGTGCTTGATGTACAGGCCATTGAAGATCAGTCTGTTACTGAGATAAATAATATAAAAACTCCCGAGAAGCCTTTGGATAAAGTTAATATATCCAAAGAAAAGGAGGATAACAAGGCTGATAAAGATGAGGTCATAGAGCTAAAATCATCTAATAAAGAAGATGATTTTAAAGGTATTAAATCTCAGGAAGAAAAAGAACGTAAAGACGAAAAGAAAAGAAAAGAATCTAAAGAGGAAAATATACACAAAAAAAACAAAGATTCAGATGATAAAACTAATTCTACACCTGTAAAGAAAGAAAAAACTTACACAGAAAATATTCCTGCTGTGGAAGCAAAGAAGGAGATTGATAAAATCCAAGATAACAAAAAAGAAGAAGGATATATAAACGCTCCAAATAAACCTATGAGGTTTAAGAAAATTTCTGATGCAGCAACTGAGAAGAAAAAGGCAGAAGAGATCAGAAAAAAACAACAGGAAAGAAAAGCTCAGCTTAGAAGCAAGGATGGAGAAAAAACATTTTCCAAAGATAAAAAGAAAGATTCATCTAAGCCTTCTGCAAATGCTGATAATAAAGAGAGAAGAGCTTCTCGAGATAAAACCGGAAATGATAATAAATCTTTTCAGAAAAAAACGAGAGAAACATCTGCACCTTTTTCTTCAGCCCCGGTTGCCCAAAAGCCTACCAAGGGAAAGAAAAAATTCTTTGATAATAAAGATAGACAGTCAAAATTTGATAAACATGAAGAATCTCCCAAGAGTCGTAGAAATTTAACAAATAATATCTATGAAGATAGAGCTCTTGAGAAGAAAGAGCGGAATAAGAAGAAGTATAAGACTAAGGTTGTTGAAGAACCGACGGTTGAAGAACTTCTACCAGAAGGAACAATAGCGATAACAGTACCCATTACTGTTGCTGGACTTAGTGAACAGGCCGAAATCAGTGTATCAAAAATAATTATGGCAATGATGCAGGTTGGGGTAATGGTTACCATCAACCAAACTCTTGATAGAGACACAGTTGAAATGCTTGCTGAGGATCTAGGACTTCAGATTCAGGTAACAGAGGAAGAGCCAGAAATTAAAGAAATAGGTATCGAAACTAGAGAGGATACTGAAAGCGAATTGATGTCTCGCCCTCCTATTATTACTGTAATGGGTCATGTAGACCATGGTAAGACATCTCTTCTGGATGCGATAAGAAATACTGAAGTAACCGCAGGAGAATCCGGTGGAATAACTCAGCATATTGGAGCATCAGAGATTGAGATAAATGATAAGAAAATTGTATTTCTGGATACTCCGGGTCACGAAGCATTTACTACTATGCGTGCAAGAGGAGCACAGGTAACCGATATTGCGGTACTGGTCGTTGCGGCCGATGATGGTGTAATGCCACAAACGATTGAATCGATAAGCCATGCTAAGGCTGCAGGTGTCCCTATCATTGTTGCAATTAACAAAATGGATAAACCAACTGCTAATCCTGACAGGATAAAGCAGGAATTATCTGAGAGAGGTGTATTAGTTGAAGACTGGGGAGGCGATGTTATTTCTGTACCGGTATCAGCAAAAAAAGGTGAGGGAATAAAAGATCTCCTTGAAATGATTCTTTTGCAGGCAGAAGTCCTTGAGTTAAAAGCAAACCCTGATAGGCTTGCTCTGGGAACAGTTGTTGAAGCTCGTCTTGATAAGTCAAAAGGTCCTGTAGCAACATTGCTTGTTAGCAATGGTACTCTCAAGACCGGACAAAGTGTCGTTGCTGGTACAACGTCCGGTAAAATTAGAGTTATGACTGACTTTAAGGGTAAACCTATAAGGAAGGCTGGACCCTCAACACCTGTTGAAATCCTTGGACTTTCAGATGTTCCGGCTGCCGGTGATGAATTTAATGCTGTCAAGGACGATAAGACGGCAAGAGAAATTGCAGCCAACCGTCAAGAGAAGATGAGAGAAGATATTATGGCAAAGAACGCCAGCATGACTCTTGACAAGCTCTTTTCACAGATACAAGAAGGTGAAGCAAAAGAACTTAACCTTATTATTAAGGGAGATGTTCAAGGTTCGGTTGGTGCTATTATTTCATCTCTTGAAAAACTTGACACAGATGAAGTTAAAATAAGAGTAATCCATTCCGGAGTAGGTACAATCAACGAATCAGATATAATGCTCGCTGAGACTTCAAACGCTATAATCATAGGATTCAATGTAAGACCAACGACAGCCGTTGCTAATCAAGCAGCAGATTCTGACGTTGAAATCAGACTATATCGGGTTATCTACGATATTATTGATGATATTCAGGGTGCTATGAAAGGTATGCTTGATCCGGAATACAAAGAAGAAGTTCTTGGAAAAGCAACTGTCAGAGAAACTTTCAAAGTACCGAATCTTGGTGTTATTGCAGGATGCTATGTTACTGAAGGTATTATGAAGCGTAATGCGCAGATCAGACTTGTAAGAGATGGAATCATCATACATGAAGGAGTTATTTCATCGCTCAAGAGATTTAAAGATGATGCAAAGGAAGTAGCTCAGGGTTATGAGTGTGGACTGGGAATTGAGAAATATAACGATCTAAAGTTGGATGATGTAATTGAATGCTTTAATATGGTTGAGATTGAGAGATAAAGATTAAGATGGCAAAGTACAGAACAGGGAGATTAGGTGAAGAAATTAAGAAAACTGTAAGCAGTTTTCTTGTAAGTGAAGCCAAGGATCCAAGATTATCTTCAAGAATAATAAGTATAAGCGGTGTGGATGTTTCTAGAGACTCAAGCTATGCTACGATTTTTGTGTCTCCTCTTTGCCTTGAAGGAGAAGACCAAGCGTCAGTTTATAATGAGGTTCTAGAAGCTATTAATAAAGCGAAGGGCTTTATTAGGACCAAGGTAGCAGGCAATATTAAGATAAGACATACTCCTGAACTTATTTTCAAGATTGACACATCAACGGATTATGGAAGACGTATTGATTCAATTTTGGAGACTTTGGATATAAATCATGGAGAGGATGATGAATGATTCACTAAACAGCATATCAAGTCTGCTTAAGACGATGGATTCTATCCTTATATTTCCTCATATCAATATGGATGGAGATGCTATGGGCTCATCAACAGCACTCTGCCTCGCTTTAAGGAAAATGGGGAAAAAGACTTTTGTTATGCTGAATGAGCCTATACCAAAAAATCTCGACTTTCTTGAATGCGGATGCTCTACATATGATGAAAACATTCTTGATGATGTTCAACTGTCTCTTCAAATTGATTCTTGTGGAATGAACAGAATATATGGTCGTGAAGTTGCTTGGGAAAGAGGGCGAATTAAAGGATGTATTGATCATCACGCCTCAGGGATAAATGACATAAAATATAATTTTTACAGGACAGAACCCAAAACAGCAGCAACAGGTGAAATAATTTACAAAATTATTAAATTATTGGGTGTTGAGATCTCACTGGAAATTGCGAATTGTATTTTTGCTGCAATAACTACCGATACAGGAAACTTTCAGCATACCAATACTACAAGAAATACCCATGAGATAGTAGCCGAATTATATGATGTAGAAGGCTTTGATTCTAAGACAATAAGTGCTCTTATTTATGATAGACAATCAAAAGAAGCAATTAAAATGGAAAGCGATGTCCTTGCTAACTTGGAATTTTATTCAGAGGGTAAAATTGCCACTGGAGAGATAACTCAAGAACTTCTCAAAAAAAATGGTTGTTCTATGAATGAATCTGAAGGGATTATTCAGAGAATAATGAGCATTGACGGAGTTGAGGTCGGTTGCCTCTTCAAAGAAAAAGATCAGAAAGTGATAATGGTAAGCTTAAGGTCAAAACACCATACAAATACGGCAGCAGTTGCTGCAAAGTTTGGAGGAGGAGGGCACTTGAGAGCATCGGGATGCACGATGAATATGAACTTGCAAGAGGCCAAAGAGAAGATAATACCTCAACTTATTATAGCAGTAGAGAAATAGATGTTTAATGACGGAGTGATAAATATCAATAAGCCTCAAGGATGGACTTCTCAAGATGTTTGTGCAAAATTGAGAAACAGACTTAAAATTCGAAAGATCGGTCATACCGGTACCCTTGATCCAATGGCGACAGGGGTACTTCCTATCTGTATTGGAAAAGCAACACGAATAATAGAGTATTATGATAAAGACTTAAAGACATATCATTCAATTATGCAACTGGGTATCGTCACTGACACTCTTGATATTACTGGCAAAATAATCGAATCAAAATCATTTGATTTTTTAAATGATGATATAATATATCAGGCTTTTCGCTCATATCAGGGCACAATAAAGCAAGTCCCACCAAAATATTCTGCTCTTAAAATTAACGGTAAAAGAGCATATGAGCTTGCAAGAGATGGCAAGGATGTAAAACTCAGTTCAAGAGAAGTCTTTATAAAATCAAATACCGTAGAAAGTATTGATTGGAATAAAGGCACCATAGAATTTAGTGTTACTTGCAGCAAAGGAACATATATAAGAACGATATGTGACGATATAGGTAGAGAGCTTGGATGCGGGGCTGCTATGAAATCTCTTATTAGAACTGAATCCGGATATTTCAATATTAAAGAATCTACAGATATTCTTCGGCTTATTGAAATGTCCGATGAAAAAATTAAAGAGTTGATTATTCCAATGGAAAGGACTCTCTTTAATCTTGGTAAAATATTACTTGACGATAACAGAGTTGTAGCGTTTCAAAATGGGAATTCTTCTTCAGAAAATTGTTTCAAAATAATTGAAGATTCAAAATTTTGTAACTTATATAAAATATATTTTAGCGATAAGTTTATTGGAGTTGGAGAGATAAAAAAGGGAGAAATTTATCCTATTAAGGTTATAATGTAATGAAAATTATTACACATTTGAATGATATTAAAATAGATGACGTAACGTCTGTAGCTCTTGGAACTTTTGATGGAATACATATTGGACATCAAGTAATTCTTAATAGTGCTATAAACGTTGCCAAAGAAAACAATTGTAAATCACTATGCTTTACATTTTCCAATCATCCATTTAATTATATAATGGACAGAAAAGAGGATGATCCGTATGCGATAAAATATATTGCTTGCAATGAAGAAAAAATATCAATATTACGTGAAATGGGATTCGATTATCTCGTCAATATACCCTTTGATGAGAATATGATGAAAATGAGAGCAGAAGTTTTCTTTAACGACATCCTGATAAATTCTCTTAAAGCATCATTTATTTCGGTAGGATTTAATTATACTTATGGAGTAAGGGCAGAAGGACGAGCGGAAGATCTTGTAGCTGAAGGTAAACGGTACGGTATTAATGTAATGGTTCATGATGCAGTTTGCGTTAATGGAAATATTGTGAGCTCTACCATTATCAGAGAAATGATTATGGGTGGTAAGATGAGTGAAGTGTATCCCTATCTTGGCAGAAATTATTCATTTAGAGGACAAGTTGCGTATGGCAAGAAGATAGGCACAAGAATGGGATTTCCGACGGTAAATCTTCCTGCACCTGACAACAAGGTCCTTCCACCAAATGGGGTATATTTTAGCACAATTCATGTGGACGGCCGCAGATACAATTCGATATCAAATATTGGTTTGAAGCCAACGGTAGGATCTGATTCCAAGACAATAGAAACCTTTATACTGGACTTTGATGATTATATTTACGGAAAAGAAATAATAGTGGAATTTGAACACTTCCATAGAGAAGAAGTTAAATTTGAAAATCAAAAGGATTTACACGAACAAATTGCACGTGATTGTAGCCAAGCAAGAGAATATCACAATAAATATAAGATAGACAAACGATAATGTTTGTGGTAACATATCAAGGATATAACTTAATATACCTATGCAGCAGTAATACTCTTCTCCGGTGGTTACGCAGCATAGGTGAACGAATTGAAAAGGAGATTTTATTATGCTTACAAAAGAAAAGAAACAAGAAATTATCAACGAATATGCTATAAAGGAAGGGGACACCGGATCTCCTGAAGTACAGGTAGCTATTCTTACTTACAGAATCAACCACCTTAATGAACATCTTAAGGAACATAAAAAGGACTTCCACTCAAGAAGAGGATTATTGAAGATGGTTGGTCAGAGAAGAAATCTTCTCAAATACCTGAGAGAGACAGATATTGATAGATACAGAGATCTTATATCCCGTCTGGGACTCAGAAAATAATTACGACAATAAGAGCGGGAGTGACAACTACTCCCGCTTTGCTTGTATATTAGTTAAACCCATCAGTAAATATAAATTAGCAGGAGGGAGTTGTTAATTATGGGTCATTTTGAAGATTATAAAACTTTTAAAACAGCTGTGGGAGGAAGACTTCTTCAGTTGGAAATTGGTAGAGTTTGCGAACAGGCAAATGGTGCTGTTACTGTTAAATATGGTGATACAGTTGTAAACTGCACAGTATGTGCAAGTAAAGAACCGAAACAAGATGTGGATTTCTTTCCGCTTACGTGCAGCTTTGAAGAAAAAATGTATTCTGTTGGAAAGATTCCAGGAGGATACCTGCGAAGAGAAGGTCGTCCTACGGACAAGGCTACTTTGATATCGAGACTTATTGATAGACCACTGAGGCCTCTTTTTCCTAAGGGCTACAGAAATGATGTTGTTGTTACGGCAACGGCCATGTCTGTAGAGCATGATTGTCAACCTGAATTTGCTGCTCTTATAGGAACATCAGCTGCTATATCAATCTCTGATATACCATGGGAAGGACCTACAGCAGGAGTTATCGTAGGCCTTGTAGATGGAGAATTTGTTATCAATCCTACAACAGAACAGAGAGATCAATCTGATATTAAT
>JAAYIA010000048.1 GCA_012735145.1 Clostridiales bacterium
GAATTCCGGTCCAATCGGATATAACCTCTCGAATATCTCCTTCATCGACCTGTTCCCTAAGCAATCTATTTTCTTCTGCTTTTGAGGCAGATTCCTTAATGCTATCTATCTCCTTCTCTAAAGCAGGTAGTGTGCCATATTTGAGTTCGGCGAGTTTTTCGAGATCATATCTTCTCTGAGCCGCCTCAATCTCGTATCTAACTTCATCGAGTTCTTTTTGCTTATCCTTCAATTCCTTGATACTATTCTTCTCCTGCTCCCATTTTGCTGTCAGAGCATTATTTTCTTCTTTGAGATCTGCCAGTTCAGATTTGATAACTTCTAGTCTTGACTTGCTCGCTTTATCATCTTCTTTAGATAGAGCTTGCCTCTCTATTTCAAGCTGCATTATCTTTCTCTGCATAGAGTCGAGTTCAGCCGGCATACTGTCTATTTCTGTCCTTATTCTCGCAGCGGCCTCATCCATAAGGTCTATTGCTTTGTCAGGAAGAAATCTATCACTTATATACCTATTTGAAAGAACGGCACACGCAATCAGAGCATTATCTGTAATTCTAACTCCGTGGTGTATTTCAAATTTTTCCTTGAGTCCTCGAAGTATAGATATTGAATCTTCAACAGACGGTTCATCTATAAGAACCTTTTGGAATCTTCTTTCGAGTGCAGCATCTTTTTCGATATACTGCCTATACTCATTCAAGGTGGTAGCTCCTATGCAATGCAGCTCTCCTCTTGCAAGCTTAGGCTTGAGAATGTTGCCTGCATCCATAGATCCTTCCGTTCTGCCTGCTCCTACAATATTATGAATTTCATCGATAAAGAGAATTATTCTTCCGTTTGATTTATCGATTTCGTTAAGAACCGATTTGAGCCTTTCCTCGAACTCTCCTCTGTATTTCGCTCCAGCGATAAGAGATCCCATATCGAGAGAAAATATAGTCTTATCTTTGAGACTCTCAGGAACATCACCATTCACTATACGCTGAGCAAGACCCTCAACGACGGCGGTTTTTCCAACGCCAGGTTCCCCTATGAGCACAGGATTGTTTTTTGTCCTTCTGGACAAGATTTCAACCGTCCTCCTTATCTCCATATCCCTGCCAATAACAGGATCGAGCTTTCCTGTCCTAGCCTTCTCAACAAGGTCTATTCCAAATTTATTTAGTGCATCATACGTATCTTCAGGATTTTGATTTGTAACTCTCTGATTACCTCTAACCATGCTTAGAGCTTTGAGAAATTGATTCTTATCGATACCATATTTCCTGAACAAATCTTTGCTATCTTTGTTGCTATCACCTATGATTGCCAAGTATGCATGCTCAACGCTGACATAGTCGTCTCCCATGTCAGTACTTATTTTCTCAGCATCCATCATAATTTTATTAAGCCTCGTTGAAACATATGCTTGATACTCTCCCGAAACTTTAGGGAGCTTCTCTAGCATCTTGATAATGTCATTTTTAATTAAGCTTGTGTTAACATTCATTGCCTCAAGCAACCTAGGTATAAGCCCTTCAGAGTCCGCCAATATTACATAATGCAGATGTTCAACATCAATCATCTGATTGCCATATGAAAGTGCAGTACTTTGCGCTTCCATGACAGCCGTTTGTAACTTCTGTGTATACCTATCTATATTCATATAATGTTCCTCCTATCATCATTTATAAATAATCTCAAACAAAAAAGGCAGATTTTATCTGCCTTTATTTTAGCACTCATTAGCACAGAGTGCTAATAGTTTTTGTGGATCATTGTGTGAAGTTTTTGTGAAAACCATATTTGCATTTTATACTATTATAGTTGCAACCACAATCATGGTCGTAAGTGCAAAAATTATAGCAAAAATAGCTTGTCCAATTGGCATGTCCTCATTCTCAAAAGAGAAGTGTTTGAGCTTCTCGCTTGATCTGTCATTTATCAGTAGATATGGGTTATTGAGACGTCTTGCGACATATGTAACACCACTTGCAATTTTCGTTTCAACCCAAGTAAATGTCCTCACTAAAATCAAAGACAACCAGGTTACCATTGCATTAAGCTGTTTCCTATATAACCAGTCGAAATCAAGAGTATATTCATCGTGCGGCATCATTTTTTCCAAGAATAGGAAGAATGGTATAGATCCTCCTATGAATATCGCAATGTACTCGAGCACATGACCTATTGTGTAAGGATTCAGGATAATTGGTTCGGGCAACAAATTATAGAAATGTTGAGGTAACAGTCCTATTCCTATTGAAATTGCGGTACCCAGTATCATTGCTATAAACATTGTCTTCGGAGGTTTTTGAATCTCTATCAATTCCATATTTTTTTCCGGTACACCGAAAAAAACATAATAATTTATCTTCAGTGTGATCGACAAAATAGTTCCAACTCCTGCCATCGTAAGAAGAAGCCCAACTACACGATTTCCTGTTGCCGCTACAGCGCTTGTTATTAGTGCTTTGCTTACAAAACCCGAAAGTCCCGGAAGTCCTGCGATTGCCAAAGATGATATGAGAAAACATGCAGCTGTAATCGGCATTTTCTTAGACAATCCACTAAGTTCTGTTATTTTGCTCTTGCCTGTTGAGTAGATTATTATTCCCGCACCCATCAGCAATGTACCCTTGAATATGATATTTGTAATCGCATGGGCTGTTGCTCCGTCAACTCCCATAGCACCGCCACAACCTATTGCAACAATAATCATACCGAGCTGACTGACTATATGATAGGATAACAATCTCCTTATATCATTCTCCATTATTGCCATACACGCACCGTATATAGCCATAATGACTCCTACCCACAGAAGAGCCTCCCATCCGGCAAACATTCTAAGCATTACATACATTGCAGCCTTGGTTGTAAATGACCCAAGGTATACAGCCCCACCCACTGTTGATTCCGGGTAGGCATCTGATAGCCACGAATTGAGCGGAGGAATTGCTGCGTTCACGGAAACACCTATTAGAATCAGCCAGAAAGAAGGTTGACCATATGTGTGCATTATATTTTCAATATTGTTTCCGTAGCTAAATACATATAATAGAAGTCCGACTAAAAAAATATTTCCGCCAAAAGCATGCATTAGAAGATATCTGAACGCTGCACGTCTTGATTTCAAAGTATGCTTTGCATATATGAGATAGGTAGAAACAATAGCTGCTATTTCCCAGAAAACTATAAGAGATATACATCCTCCTGCCAACACAACAGACATCATACTCCCTACATATATCAAAGACATTGCACTTTCCAATTTCGCCTGTGTTCCATAGCTGTATATTCCAGCCAAAACGGCTATGACGCAAAATGCCAACATGAATGCATAGGCCAGGTCATCAAGATATATTAACTTAATTGTAAAAAATTTACCTATGGAGTACTTTAAATTGCTATCAAGCGGTATCAAGAAAAGAGACCATGTTGCCAAAATAGGAGCAAGCAAGGTAAAAGGCTTCCTTAAATAATCAGGCAAAAATAAAGAAGCGATACCGAAAAACATCATTATCAATCCCGGATGCATCATATTCAATAAAGCTTCTTTTGTAATCTCTAACATACTTTCTTCTCTTTATAAAATCCTAATCAATCTTTCTTGTTTTTTATCAATTGTACCAATTCTGCCTTTGTAACTTTATCAGGAACAGATATTTCAATATCCTCTGCAAGAGATATCAGTTCTAGTTTTCTCCGCTTCATCAAAGACTTCTCTGTTGTCTTTGATATTTGTTCCAGAGCATGAGCCCTAACCAATTCATTCTCTATGTCTGTTTCCATCTCATCATATACATCTTCCATCATCTGCTCAATCTGATTGAAATCCTCTCTTGTCAAGGGTAACTCTTTAGGCTCAGTCACAATATCGAGATCTTCCAAGGAATATTTTTCCGATGCATTTTTGTTTATTTTATCAACAAGTTTAATGTCTTCTTCCAATTCAGTAGCATGGTAATAGTCAACAGGCTTTCTAATTATAATCGGCAGAATAAATTTACTGATTAAAATCAGAACTATCGCACTTGCGAAGGCTATACCAAAATATTCAACTACTCCAATTAATACGGCTTGTTCCATTTTACATTTCTTCCTTAGTCCTACATTAGTGGTTGGAATATTGAATTTCCTGCCATCAATGCCAAATCAAATAGGTGTAACCCTGCATTAGGTGCAATACCAAGAATAATTGCTATTAATGCTGTAAATATCAGTGGTATTAACATTGCCGGAGCCGCTTCTCCCTTTTCCGCAAACTCAGGATGAATATTATTCTTCCTGAATGATATCGATACTACCGGCATCAAATACACAATTGCAAGAAGTGCACTTGCTACAAGTGTCGCTGCAAAGAAAATCTTGCCTTGAGAGATCGCTCCCATTATTATATTTGCTTTGCTAACAAATCCCGCAAAGACCGGAAATCCCGCTAAAGCAAACGAGGTGCATGCGAAAGCTCCCATAGTAACAGGCATCCTTTTTCCGATGCCAAGCATCTCGCTTATATTTTTCTTATGGGTTGTTACATATATCGCACCTGCTACCATAAACAAAGTTATCTTCATGAATGCATGGGCAACTATATGGTAAAGAGCTCCTGCCGTGCTTAAAGGTGTCAATATGCATATTCCGAGAATTATATATGACAGTTGTCCGATGGTTGAAAATGCCAGTCTTTCTTTAAGATTATCCTTATTCATAGCTATTAAGGAGGATATCAGTATAGTTGCTACTGCCATCCCTGCAAGAATATTTGCTCCATGGCAGGATTTCGCCAGTGTCGGTCCAAAAATATATAAAACAACTCTCAAGGTGCAAAATGCTCCCGCTTTGACAACAGCAACAGCATGAAGTAAAGCACTCACAGGTGTTGGAGCAACCATCGCAGCCGGTAACCAGCTATGCAAAGGCATTACACCCGCTTTAACTATACCAGCACCGACCAACATAAAGAATACGAGCAGAGCCCAGGGCTCCGGCAGCATTTTCTCGGTTATATACCCACCCGGCACAAAATCAAGACTACCGGATACAACATATACAACAACCATCCCCGCAAAGAAAATTTGCCCGCTTATTAGTGTATAAGCTAGATATTTCCTTCCTGATTTCTTTCCCTCATCATCTCTGTGATGCGTTACGAGAGGATATGTCGCAACTGTCAAAATCTCAAAGAACATAAAGAATGTCACAAGATTTGTAGCAAAACAAATTCCCATAGTCGCTGTTAAGCATACTGCAAAGGCTGCATAATAACCGGTTTGATTTTTTTCATTATTTCCTCTCATATACCCTATCGAATATATGGATGTAGGTAGCCACAGCGTAGATGCAACGCATGCAAACAGCATTCCGGCTGGATCAACGCCTATTGAAAAGGATATCCCCCTGACAATGCTAAAAAGTCTGATCTTAATTTCTTCTCCTGCAAGAACATGAGGCAGCATGGAGTATACGATAATTATCATAAGAATCGCCGCTACTATTGTAATAGCTTCTCTTGCATTTCTATTTATGTGTTCTCCAAGTACATATACAAGCCCTGCCGCTATAAAAGGTACGAGTATCGCATACAATGGTCTGAGTTCTATGGCAAAAATATTCATCATAAACCCACCCCCTCAAAGAGTGGCAATACAATATTAATCAAGGGAACATTAAAGAATCCGAGCAAGAATATGACAGCAATACATATTGTCATAGGTATCAGCATGCTCCAAGGCAGCTCGCCTTTCTTGACAGGACGAATATCTTCCATCTCCTTATCATTTTCCATAAATACCTTCTCTATTAACTTGAAAAAGTACACAGCATTAAGAAGCGAACTAATAATCAAAAGTACAAGAAATATGTATTTCCCAGTCTGAATTGCGCCGATTGCAATATACCATTTACTAAAGAAGCCTACTGTAGGCGGAATTCCTATCATGGAAAGCGCACCTGATACTATCAACGTCGCAGTAACAGGCATCTTCTTATATATCATTCCAAAGTTGTTTATGTTTATTGTTCCGAATTTATACTTTATAGCTCCTGCACAATAGAAAAGTCCACCCTTTATAAATGCGTCACCTATAAAGTGAAGCAAAGATCCTGCAAGAGCTACCGGTGCACCGATAACTATTCCGAGCATAAAATAACTCGTCTGAGTAATGCTTGAATATGCTAAGAGCTTCTTCATATTCGTCTGTCCCATAGCTCTAATCGATCCGTACATCATACCTATTCCAACAAAGACTCCAAGAATTATGAGGACTTGTTTCATATATTTGTAGTCCATTCCAAAAACGAAATAAATATACCTAAACAGCATGAAAACAGGAATCTTAACCATGACGCCGGCAATCAGTGCAGCCGAGCCTCTTTCCTCGTGAGTATGCGCCGAAGGCTGCCAACCGTGGAAAGGAAAAAGTGCGCTCTTAACACCGAGCCCCGCAATAAGCAGGCAAAGAGCCACCAAGACGGCTTCATCTTTTCCACCTTGATGAATTATTACAGACATATCTTGTAAATTTAGTGTTCCCGTAACAGCATACAATATTCCTACTCCCATCAAATAGAAAGTAGCTGCAATAGTTCCTACTAGCAAATATCTGAATGCCGCAATCATCCCCCTGTTTCCACCCAAAGCTATAAGGCAGTACGCCGCAAGAGCTGTTATTTCCAGAAAGACATACATATTAAATGCATCTGCGGAAGATGCTGTGCCCAGCATGCCCGCAACAAATAGTGCGACAACAGAATATGCCCCTCCAACCTTGATCTTATCCGTTCTTACTTCCCCACTTATGCAATAGAAAGCAGTTATAAGACCCATCAAAGCAACCATGGAAACGACAACACCTCCAACTGCATCGATTCTGAATTCTATTGAATAAGGTAAAGCATAACCACCGAACCTATATTCCATAGGGCCATTCAGTACAACATTTCTCAGCTGCATAATCGACATACAAAAAGATGCCGCCAAAGAAAGAAATATGACATTTCTTCCCAGGTGGATATGAATCTTTGTCAGTGCAAGACTAAGAGCTGCACCGCAAAGAGGCAGTATCACTACAAGTGCCGGAAAATGTTGCATCAAAGTTTATCTTGCCTCCTAATAATTTCTTCTTCCTCTACCGACCCGAATTTTTCCTTAATCCTCGTCAGTAAAGCCAGGCCCACCCCTGTCGTTCCAAGGCTGACCACGATAGCTGTTAACATCAGTGCATGGGTAAGTGGGTTATTATATGCATCCGAATTCGTCAATCCTTCCAGCAGAACAGGTATAGTAGCACCTTTTTTCTGGCCTAAGGAAAGAAAGAAAATTATAGCGGAAACCTGCATTATATTCATACCTATAAGCTTCTTCATATAATTCTTGCAGGTGATTATTCCATAAATACCGAGGGACAATAAGAAAAATGTCAGAAAATATATTCCCTTGTCTGCAAGAAATTGTTCAATTCCTGTCATCGTCAAACCTTACTCTCTCTATAATTGCAATCAAAATGGTTATGATAGTTGCCATAACTCCTATCGCAACGCCTGTCTCTATCATCATAATTCCTACAGGGTGCAAATCATTCTCAGGAATAGGAAACGGTAGCTTTCCATACTCGAGAAAAGCACCGCCTGCGAACATTGTCAAGAGCCCTGTGAACGCGTATATAAAGACCCCTATGCCTGCTGCAGCCACTGCATTTATCTTTGTAAATTTAAACAGCGGTTTTATGTCAGGTGCCACCATAACGTTGACAATATATGCAAGCGCGATTAAAGCTCCTGCTTGGAATCCTCCTCCCGGTCCTACCTCACCATGCAAAAGGACATAAATAGCATAGAGCAGTATTAAAATCTCTATCAGTGTTGTCATTACATCCTTATTTACAGTTTTATAAGCAGGTATACCTCCGTACGGTTTACCTTTGAGGATTTCTTTGGGAACCAAATATCTCTTCCTCAAAGGCGACTTGCTTCCGAGTATCATCACAACGCATACTCCGGCCGAAAACATTACAGTCGTTTCAAGCAATGTATCAAACCCTCTGTAGTCGGCAAGAACAGCCGTTACGAGGTTCGGTGAATTAGTATCCTTCAATGCGTTTTCAATGTAATAATCGGAAACGTGCTTGTGTGCCGGAGCTGAAGAGTCTCCTATGGCAGGCAAGAAATCAAAAGAAACAAAAACATATCCCAACCCGAGCACTATTAACAGAATTCCAATCACCTTACGCATCATTTACACCTTCTATCTATCTTCTTGAGGGTAATGATAAAGTAAATCGTTGAAATAACACCTATTACAGCTTCGGTAAATGCAACGTCGGGAGCTCCCATAACAATATACAAAAACATCGCAATAAAACTAAATGCACAGTAAGTTATTATCACGATTAAAAGATCGCGATTAAAAATTACTGCCATAGTAATTATTATTAATGCCAGTAACAGTATTGCTTCCAAAACAAGTGTAGGCATTGTCAATCCTTTCTCTCTTCCGACATTTCTTCTTCTGCATCGCCAGTTTCTTCAGACGGCTTAAGATTGTTGTAATTTCTGTAATTTCTATCTCTGCATGCTCCGAGCATTATCAAATTTGTTCCAAGTGGGTTTGTAAATGCCAAAATAACAAATACTATAAATATTTTGATTGATACTATTTTAAATCCGGATGCAATAATCAAGCCCAATATGAAGAGAAGAGCCCCTAGGGTTTCTCCTACACCGGAAGCATGTATTCTGGTATAGAAACTCGGAAGCTTAATTACACCGACAGCAGATATTAACAGGAAAATAAATCCAGCACTTACAAGGATGATAGCGGCAATGTTTTGTAAACTCATTTTCTGCGACCTCCTATATGCTTTGCCAGTATTACCGTACTTACGAAACCGAGAATTGAATAGCTAAGTGCTATATCTATATACATATTGTATCTACCGTCTATAAATCCAATAGTCATAATAAGCATTATGACATTCGTATTCATGACAAATACAGCATTCATTCTATCGTATATAAGCTTGCCAGAAATAAGAAATATCACCATTGTGACAACTATACATACCAAGCCAATAAGAATGAGGGTAAAGAACTGTGTCATAAGTGTTTTGCCCTCCCCCTATATTTTCTTTTGGATAGCGGTATTGCCTCTATCTCATTTCCCTCCGTAATCATAGCCTCGACCGGATGAAAATCTATATCTTCATTAAATAGATCTGCAACCTTATTTTGCATTCTTCCATCTATAAGGCCCTCTGCCGCACTATCAGTAAGTGCATGAACAGAGTAAACTCCATTGTCAAAAATATCCAAAGTGACTGTTCCGGGAGTAAGTGTTATCGAGTTAGCAAGAAGTGTTCTTGCTGTCGGATTATCATAGTCAGCCTTAAACCAAAGTATCTTAGGATTCATCGCCTTCTCTCCGATTAAAACAACTTTTGCTACACTCAAAGAGCTTTTTACAATTTCTCCAACCAGCCAAATAAAATAAAATAAAAAACGGAAAGGATTTATGTTAAATACGTAATAGATCCTATCCGTTCTAATCCCTTTAAATTTGCATAACGGTAAACAGTAGATTGAAATTACAAGAGAAGCAACCGGTCCATAAATTACGAAGGGAAGCTTAAAAGTTCCCGAAAGAATGAACCAAACAGCCAAAATGATAAGAAATAGTTTAAGCCATGCCAGTATTGAATTTGTTTCTATTTTTCTTTCCTGTGTTGACCCCTGCATTAACCTCTCCACTGTAAGAATAGTAACACGCTAGCATAGAAATTATATAATAAAGCAGTTGTAATGTCCACATAATCAACACAAAATCCGCCTCGCCTATATTCACACCAAAACAAAAGAGATATATTTACAAACAAGTGTTCGAGTGATATAATAGAACAAATAAAACACAATTTTGGAGACTTACCGACTTATGAATAAGGATTTTCCCAAGAAGGGGCCAACGGTAACAATGTTTGTACCGTATGACTGCAATAACGCATGTCCTTTTTGTATAAACAAGCAAGAGTACCGAGATACATCAAATTTTGATTTGAAACGATGTTTCCAAGCTCTTGATCTTATGCATAGGATATTTCCACATAATGATATTGTATTGACGGGAGGTGAACCTCTCGCCAATCTTGACTCTCTTCAAGACATTCTCAACCATATTGAAGAAGGTCATCATATTTATATTAATACTACTCTTCCTATTGATGAGAACAGCAACATCTCAGAAGTTGCCAATATTCTCAATCGTTATTCGGATAGAATCAGCTGCATCAATGTTTCCAGACACCTCAAGCATTATGTTAAAGAGTGTCCCGATGAAATATTTGATCTTCTCAAGTTTAGGACAAGAATTAACTGTGTCGTTTTTGAAGATGCCAAGGATCCGGAAACCGCTGCCAAGCTAATTAAATTCTTGGATAGATTCAAGGGTCACGAGATTCAACTTAGAGCAAACTACTCTTATTTGAACCTTGAGAATGTATTCAATACCGATAATGATAACTTATTCAAGCTTATATCAGAAATATGCGAATACAAATACCCACTCGAACCGGAAAAATTCCGGACAGGATATGTTTTTGAACAAGAAGGAAGTAAGATTACATATCACAAGACCTTGCCCTTTGCAAAGATTGATGGTGTTGTAGGAGATATCATTATAAGGCAAACAGGTCTGATATATGACGATTGGAACGAGTACGGACAAGAATTAAATATTAATGACTTGGTTCGGATTCGATATCAATAGAAGTGTAGTTAGGAGTACATTATGAAAAAAAGTGAACAAAGACAGCGTGATATTCTTTTCTTTATGAAAAAGACTATCTCTGAGAAAGGATACTCTCCGACAGTCAGAGAAATTTGTCATGCTCTTGGTATCAAATCGACTTCCACTGTTCACAGTGACATTAAAGTCCTTGAGGAGCAAGGACATGTGAAAAAGGATCCATCCAAACCTCGTACTGTAATGCCTGTGGACGCCGAGGTTTCAAAGCCTTCATTTTTCGGCGAAGAAATCGTTACTCTACCGGTGGTCGGGCAAGTTGCCGCAGGTGAACCAATTCTTGCAGAACATAATATAGTGGATACGATGCCAATACCTGCTCGCTTCATCGGCTCAGGTAACAATTTCATACTGACAGTTCACGGTGACAGCATGGTTAACGTGGGTATCAATAACGGAGACTATCTGATTGTCCAAGAGTCACAGGTTGCAAATAATGGTGAAATTGTTGTTGCTATGGTCAACAACGAGTATGAACCATCTGCAACCGTCAAAAGATTCTATAAGGAAAAAGATCACATAAGGTTACAACCCGAAAATGACAACATGGAGCCCATTATTGCTGATGACGTAATAATAATAGGTAAAGTCAAAGGAGTTTTCAGGTATTTTAATTAATTATTGCAAAAATCTAAAATCAAACGGAGGTTAATATGAAATTAGGCTTTCTTGGTGCAGGCGCTATGGGTGGAGCAATACTCAAAGGAGCAGTTAAATCAGGCGTTCTAACACCCGACGATATCTATGTATGTGATGTTTGCGATTCCATTACCAAACCATTCGCTGAGCTCGGATGTCATATTGTTAAAACCAACGAGGAGCTGGGCAATTCCTCAGATATTGTAATAATGGCGATAAAACCTCAGTATGCTCAATCAGCTCTCAAAGAGCTCGGCAATTCTCTGGATGGCAAAGCAGCTATTTCAATAATGGCAGGCCTTAAGACTCAAACTATAAGAGAAATGACAGGTGGAAATTTCAGACTTCTAAGACTTATGCCTAACACCCCTTCTTTGGTCGGTGCCGGTGCATTTGCTCTTGACTCGGATACAGATTTAACCGATGAAGAAAAAAAGTTTGCTGAAGAATTGTTTTCATCAATGGGCATAGTAGAATGGATGTCCGAAAAGCTTATTGATACCGCTTGCGGACTTTCAGGTGCAGGTCCTGCATACATCTACCTCGTAATAGAAGCATTGGCAGATGGCGGAGTGCTTAAAGGACTTCCTAGAGCAACGGCACAAAGGTTAGCTGCACAGACTGTTCTCGGTGCTGCAAAAATGGTCATAGAAACCGGTGAACACCCAGGCGTTCTCAAAGACCAAGTTTGTTCTCCGGGAGGAAACACCATCGTGGGTATAAAGACATTAGAAGAACATGGTGTGCGAGGCGCCTTCATTGACACAGTAACTAAATCCACCGAGAAAGCTCAAGAACTTGGCAAGTCCAAATAGTTATCCCATCATATGCCCAATTTGCATATGATGTAATATAAAGGCGAGGCATTGCCTCGCCATTTACTTTGCTTAAATATTATAATTCTAATTAAAGAACGCACCTGCTCCATAGGTTATCGTGGTCACAATAATTCCAGCCAAAGCAACTCCAATTCCAATAGCTGGCAGGGCCCTTGTAAGCCTCATATTAAGCATTGCCGCTACGAGAGCTCCTGTCCATGCCCCTGTTCCCGGCAAAGGTATTGCAACAAGTATCATTAATCCCCAAAATTCTGATCTGAGAACAACATCCTTATTCTTATCTGCTTTTTCCTCAAGACGCTTTACCATTTTGCTTAGCCATTCACTCTTTGTCTGAAGCCACTCAAATACTTTTCTGGTAAATATTACAAGAAAAGGTATTGGGACAAGGTTACCTATTACAGACAATATAAACGACGTCTGAATACTCAACCCGGATAAAACCCCAAACGGAATCGCTCCTCTTAACTCAACTACAGGAATCATCGCCATAAAGAAAGCCATAAGCGCTTCTTTTAACATAATATCACCGCTTTAATTTGACCCTTCTACCCTTCCACCAAGAATGCTCTGTATCCCTTATAAGCTTCATACAAATCGGATTTGCTTATTCCCTCCCAAGGTGCGTGCATTGACAGGACAGCAATACCACTGTCAATAACCTGCATCCCATATAGAGACAATATATATGCTATTGTTCCGCCTCCACCGACATCCACTTTACCCAGTTCTGCCGACTGATATGCGACTCCGTGCTTATCCATTATCCTTCTCAGATCGGCAAGATATTCTGCGTTCGCATCATTTGAGCCCATTTTACCTCCAGACCCAGTGAACTTACAAAACACCATTCCATGTCCAAACTTAGAAGCATTTGCTTTATCAAAACTATCTGCGTACAGAGGATCGAAAGCCGCGTTTACATCTGAAGAAAGCATTCTACTGTTTCTGAGTGTTCTCGAAAGATTAATTTCAGTACAGCATCCCATTCTATCCAGAACTTCTCTAATTGTATATTCAAAGAATCTGGATTCCATGCCGGTCGCACCAACACTTCCAATTTCTTCTTTATCGACAAACAGTCCACAGGAAGTTTTTTCCGGATTTTCAACTCCGAGCATTGCAATAGCTGAAGGGTATGCACAGCATCTGTCATCGTGTCCATATGCAAGAATCATACTCTTATCAAAGCCGGCCTCTCTCGCTTTTCCTGCAGGAACAACCTCAATCTCCGCCGATACGAAATCCTCTTCCTCAATATCGTATGTCTCCTTGAGAAGTTTAAGAAGTGCAGCCTTGACCTGATCCTTCTCTTCTCCTTTTAAAGGTTTGGAAGCAACAACAACATCAAGATCCTCACCTTCAACAACTGTACTTGCTTCTTTCTTCATCTGTTTATCTGACAAATGAACAAGAAGATCGCTTATAAAGAAAACCGGATCGTCTTCCTTCTCTCCGATTGCAAGGTTTATCTTGGTACCGTCTTTCTTGACAACAACACCGTGAAGAGCCATAGGGATAGTTACCCACTGGTACTTCTTGATACCGCCATAATAATGAGTGTTTAGATATACAAACTCTTCCGATTCATACAAAGGGTTCTGTTTAACATCAAGCCTTGGTGAATCAAGATGTGCTCCGAGGATATTCATCCCATCGTTAACAATGTCTTTACCAATATTCAAAAGCATAACAGCTTTATCCATGTTGACTGCGTAAACCTTACTTCCAACCTCAAGAGTTTCGTTGCTATCGATAACATCCTGAAGATTTTTATATCCTTTTGCCTTTGCCATATCAACAATGAGGGATGTACATTCTCGTTCTGTCTTTCCGTTATTTAGGAATTCCATATAGTCCTTGCTAAGAGATTCAATAGCTTTTAAATCATTATCTGTATATGTAGTCCATGCATTTTCGTTTAACATTATCTCCTCCATAAGTCCAATCACTAATTTTCAATCTAAATAAAGATTATAACACGCAGAGTATCAATATAGTATAATATTTAGGTAAAGCATTGAATTTGTTCCTAAGTTTTTTGAAATGTTACTAAAAGAAAATTATAATTATATTAAAATGTTTTCATTATTTACACAGAAAGGACAGATATCTTTATGAATTTTCCATCCTTCCCTATCTCGGGAGATACAATAGGAATATGTGCACCCAGCGCAGGTGTAGGTCATAAAATTGAATCATTTGATCTATCTGTTTCACGCATCAAAGAGTGCGGATTCAATATCAAAGAAACACAAAGCGTCAGAAACGATGCCTCCCCTTCTGCTTCATCAAGTATTCGTGGATCTGAGTTTAACAGTATATGGGCTGATAAAAATGTTTCCGTTATCCTTTCAGCAACAGGAGGCGACTTTAACTTTGATATGCTTCCTTACATTAACATCGAAGCAATCTCCTCTAGACCGAAGTGGTTCGCAGGATATTCGGATCCAACCTTTATAGAGATGCTTATTACGACAAAACTGGACATAGCAACTATATACGGATTCAATGCCGGGGGCTTTGACTGGCCAAGCTTACATGAATTCCAAAAAAACTCTCTCGACATACTCAAAGGTAACCTAGTAACTCAACACTCTTATGATTATTATGATTCAAGTAAGGAGTTTTCTGAGAATATTCTAATGGACACCCCTGTTAAATGGGAGCTTTTCACACCTGATAACAATAATTCTCTACATGTTACAGGAAGACTTATAGGTGGGTGTACTGAAGTAATCGATTCGATAATAGGAACACCATACGAAGATTTCAAGGGATTTATAAATAGATATCAAAACGACGGTTTGATATGGTTCTTCGATACCTTCGACTCAAACGCAATCTCTCTTTACCTTAAAATATTCAAAATGAGAAGCATAGGTCTCTTTGAACATGCTAAAGCAATAGTTTTCGGTCGAGTGATGTTCACAAGCGGCTCAACTGACGAAGAATATATTGAGCTTCTGCAAAGAGTTCTCCCCGACATTCCATTCATATGGGGAGCCGACATCGGACACACTAAACCCTCATTGACACTTATAAATGGGGCAATCGGACATTTGAAAATGTCCGATACAGCAGCCACAATTGAAATGGAGTTGCGTTAGGGAGTAAATTTATGCCTAAAAAGGATATTTCGTAGCCGGCACTTAGCGAATGTGTATTAACAGAAAAATTACTGCAAAAAATACATAATTAACCGCTCAACTCATTGAATTATGAATGAAAGTTGGCTATAATATATCGGTAATAATTATTTTCACTATGCATCTTGATAAGTGATGTCTTTTTTGTGGCATTTTTTATTTTTGAAGCATACTAAGGAGGTTAATCAAAATGAATATGGCAATTCTTGTGCCAATCGCTGCTGTTGTTGGACTCATCGTTGCATACGCACTTGCATCATGGATTTCAAAGCTCGAGGCCGGCAACGACAGAATGAAAGAAATTTCAAGCTATATCAGTGAAGGAGCTATGGCTTTCCTTAAAAAGGAATATAAAATCATGGTTATCGTAGTTGTTGCTATTTTCCTTCTCATCGGTATCGCTATCAGCTGGAAGACAGCTGTACTCTATGTTTTTGGAGCACTTCTATCCGTGCTTGCAGGCTTCTTCGGTATGAAGGTTGCAACAAAAGGTAATGTAAGAACAGCAAATGCTGCTATGGAAAGCGGTATGCCTAAGGCTCTCAAAGTTGCATTCAGATCAGGTGCTGTTATGGGACTGTGCGTTTCCGGTCTTGGACTTCTCGGACTTGGAATTATCTTTGTTACGCTAGACCTTGCAACTGTAATGGAATGTGCAACAGGCTTTGGTCTTGGAGCATCATCAATGGCTCTCTTCGGACGAGTCGGTGGCGGTATCTATACAAAGGCTGCTGATGTAGGTGCTGACCTTGTTGGCAAGGTTGAGGCCGGAATCCCCGAGGACGATCCTCGTAATCCTGCTGTTATCGCAGATAACGTTGGTGACAATGTAGGAGACGTTGCCGGAATGGGTTCTGACCTATTCGAGTCTTATGTAGGATCTATGATTTCTGCTATTACACTTTCTGCAGTTGCTGCTGCTGCATCTAATGGAGCATTTGACCAGACAACAGCTGCGCTCTTCCCATTACTTCTTTCTGCAATTGGTCTTCTTGCATCTGTTGTAGGAATTCTTTTCGTAAGAGGCAAAGACGGAGTTGACCCTTCTTCTTCACTCAATATGGGAACTTACGTATCAGGTATTGTGGTAATTATCTCCGCATTCATTCTTTCCAAGGTAATGCTTGGAGGAATAAGCTATGCGCTTGCAATAATTTCAGGACTTGTCGTAGGAATTGCTATTGGTAAGGTCACAGAAATTTATACATCGGAACAATATAAATCAGTTCAGAGAATCGCAGATGAATCTCTTACAGGTCCGGCAACAACAATTATTTCCGGACTTGGGGTAGGAATGCTCTCAACGCTATGGCCTATTGTTTTCATATGTATAGGAATCTATGTATCATTCCAGGTTGCAGGTATTTACGGAATAGCTCTTGCAGCTGTAGGAATGCTTTCCACAACAGGTATGACAGTTGCCGTTGACGCTTATGGCCCTGTTTCAGATAACGCAGGTGGAATCGCTGAAATGTCTGATCTCCCTGAAAACGTTCGTGATATCACAGATAGACTCGATGCAGTTGGAAATACCACAGCTGCTATTGGTAAGGGATTTGCAATCGGTTCAGCTGCACTTACGGCTCTTGCATTATTCGTATCCTATGCAGAAGTTGCAGGACTTACACGTGAAGGCGTAGACCTGTTAAATCCACTGGTAATCATCGGACTCTTCATTGGCGCTATGCTTCCTTTCCTCTTCTCTGCTCTTACTATGAATTCTGTAGGCAAGGCTGCTAACCAGATGATCGAAGAAGTAAGAAGACAATTCAGAGAGCACAAAGGCATCATGGAAGGAACACAGAAGCCTGATTATGCAAGATGCGTTGAAATTTCAACAGGTGCTGCTCTTAAAGAAATGATCATTCCGGGACTTATCGCAATCATTGCTCCTCTTGCTGTAGGAATCGTTCTTGGTGTTCATGCTCTCGGAGGAATGCTTGCAGGCTCCCTTTCATCAGGAGTACTTCTTGCAATCATGATGGCTAATGCCGGCGGTGCATGGGACAACGCTAAGAAATTTATCGAATCCGGGCAGCACGGTGGCAAAGGTTCTGAAGCTCATAAAGCTGCAGTTGTTGGAGATACAGTCGGTGACCCATTCAAGGATACATCCGGCCCTTCAATTAACATCCTAATTAAGCTTATGACAATCGTTGCGCTTGTATTCGCTCCACTTTTCGTACAGATTGGTGGACTATTGTAATCCAAATTATTCACAATATACGCATTAGCAATAAAACAGGGTTCTCGAGTGAACCCTGTTTTTTTTATTATCTAATATAGTTATACATTAAAGATACCTTGTCTTTAGAACAACCCTAACACCTTTTGCTTTATTAAAATAAGAGCAGAGAATTTATCTCTGCTCTTATATATTTTCTTGAAAGTGCTATTTCTATATTAGCCTTTTCTTCTTTCTTCAACTGCGGCCTGTGCTGCTGACAGTCTTGCGATAGGTACTCTGAATGGTGAGCAAGATACATAATTCAGTCCTACATTGTGGCAGAAATGAATTGACGATGGATCTCCGCCATGCTCTCCGCATATTCCGAGTTTAATATTCGGTCTCGTTTTTCTTCCGCCTTCAACGGCCATGCTGACTAACTTTCCAATTCCCTTTGTATCTATTGACTGGAAAGGATCGGCATCGAGGATTCCCTTTTCAACATATTCCTTAATAATCTCACCTGTATCATCTCTTGAGAATCCAAATCCCATCTGCGTCAGGTCGTTGGTACCGAATGAGAAGAATTCTGCTTCTTCGGCAATCTCATCAGCTGTAAGTGCGGCTCTTGGAATTTCTATCATTGTCCCAACCATGTACTTCATATCATCACCTGATTCTGCAATCAGCTTATCTGCTACCTCAACGATTGTTTTCTTGACAAACTCAAGCTCTTTTAGTTCTCCGATAAGAGGAACCATGATTTCAGGTACGATATCTAATCCATCTTCTTTACGAACTTGAAGTGCTGCGGAGATAATTGCCTCTGTCTGCATCTCTGCAATTTCAGGATATGTTACAGCCAGTCTACATCCACGGTGTCCAAGCATCGGATTAAACTCATGAAGCTCAGTAGTCTTATTGACAATTTTATCATGAGGTATATTAAACTGCTCTGAAAGATAGTTAATATCCACTTCATTCTTAGGAAGGAACTCATGTAGAGGTGGATCTAAGAGTCTTATTGTTACAGGAAGCTCGCCCATTACCTTAAATATTCCAATAAAGTCTTTCTTCTGATAAGGAAGTAGTCCTTCAAGAGCTTCTCTTCTTTCCTCTTCTGTATCAGCAAGAATCATTCTCCTGATCTTAGGAATTCTATCCTCTTCGAAAAACATATGCTCTGTTCTACAAAGTCCGATTCCTTCTGCACCAAAGTCTATAGCCTGCTGTGCATCTCTTGGATTATCAGCATTTGTTCTTACCCTGAGAGTTCTCAGCTCATCTGCCCACTCCATTATTGTTCCAAAATCGCCTGAAAGTTCAGGTGAAACGGTATTGACAGCTTCTGCATATACGCTCCCATCTGTACCGTTAAGGGATATATTGAACCCTTCTTCGTAAACTTTACCACCTACAGTAAGAGTTTTTGCTGTATCATTAACGATGATTTCCTTGCAGCCTGCTACGCAGCATTTTCCCATACCTCTTGCAACTACAGCAGCATGTGATGTCATTCCACCACGAGCTGTTAGAATTCCTTCAGCGGCAGCCATTCCCGCAAGGTCCTCAGGGCTGGTTTCTTCTCTTACGAGAATAACCTTCTTGCCTTCAGCACCGGCTTTTGCAGCATCTTCTGCAGTGAAGTATATCTCTCCTGTTGCGGCTCCCGGAGATGCTGGAAGACCCTTTGCAACAGGTGTTAATTTAACAAGGTCTTTAGGATCAAACGTAGGGTGAAGAAGCTGATTAATTTGACTTGGCTCTATCCTCATTACAGCTGTTTCGGTATCGATCAAATCCTCATTTACAAGATCTACCGCTACTTTTACTGCAGCTGCAGCTGTTCTTTTACCATTACGTGTCTGAAGCATATACAGCTTGCGATCCTCAACTGTGAACTCCATATCTTGCATATCTTTGTAGTGGTTTTCCAAAGCTTTTGATACCTTTGCAAACTGTGAATACACTTCAGGAAATGCTTCTGCCATTTCAGAAATTGGCTGAGGTGTTCTAATTCCCGCTACGACGTCTTCTCCTTGAGCATTTACAAGGAATTCTCCAAAGAGTTCATTCTCTCCGTTAGCAGGATTACGTGTAAATGCAACTCCGGTACCTGAATCGTTACCGCTGTTTCCAAATACCATCGACTGTACATTTACTGCGGTTCCCAAGGAATTAGGTATGTTATTAAGCTTTCTGTAAAGGATAGCCCTGTCATTATTCCATGATTTGAATACGGCCTGAATTGCTTCAAGAAGCTGTTCCTTTGGATCCTGAGGAAAGTCTCTCCCAAGCTCATTCTTAACCAGCTTCTTATATTCGATAATTATCTCTTTGAGATCTTCAGTATTAAGATCAACGTCGACCTCAGCTCCTACTTTTTTCTTTTGTCCATCAAAGATTTCATCGAATTTAGCTTTCTTAATCTCCATCACGACATCACCGAACATCTGAATAAATCTTCTGTAACTGTCGTAAGCAAACCTTTCGTTCTCTGTCTTTTTTGCAAGCCCCTCTACAGATACATCGTTAAGTCCAAGGTTAAGAATTGTGTCCATCATTCCAGGCATAGATACAGGTGCACCGGATCTTACTGATACAAGAAGTGGGTTTTCATTATCTTCAAATTTTTTGCCCATCACTTCTTCCAGTTCTGCCAAATGTTCCCATATCTCATCAACAATTACTTGATCAAGCTTATCGCCATCATCATTGTACTTCTTGCATGCATCTGTCGTGATAGTGAATCCGAATGGAACCGGAAGACCTATATTGGTCATTTCAGCAAGGTTTGCCCCCTTACCGCCCAGCAGATTCTTCATTTCTTTTGTTCCCTCGTTAAACGAATAAACATACTTTGCCATAACTTCTTTCTCCTTTAAAAATTAGAACTTTAATTTATTTTCAATATAAGCTCTGACTTCTGATATAGGTACTCTGACTTGTTCCATAGTATCTCTATCTCTAATAGTAACAGCATTGTCAGCTTCAGTATCGAAATCTACACATATACTGAACGGTGTGCCGATTTCATCTTCTCTTCTATATCTCTTTCCTATTGATCCTGATACGTCATACTCAACCATAAAGTATTTACTTAGCTCTTCGTATACCTCTATAGCTATAGGTTCAAGTTTTTTTGAAAGTGGCAGTACAGCTGCCTTGTATGGTGCTAACGCCGGATGAAGTCTTAGTACATTACGACTATCTTCTTTGCCATTAGAGTCAACCAGTTTCTCTTCATCATATGCATCCACAAGGAACGCCAGGAGCATACGTTCGACACCGACGGATGGTTCAATGCAATAAGGAACATATCTTTGATTTGTCTCAGGATCTAGATAGCTCATATCTTCACCCGAGTGGTTCTGATGCGCCATAAGATCATAGTCCGTTCTCGACGCAACACCCCAAAGCTCTCCCCATCCGAATGGATACAAATACTCTATGTCAGTTGTTGCATTACTGTAGTGTGAAAGTTCTTCCTTAGTATGATCTCTCATCCTTGTGTATTCTTCCTTGAGTCCAAGCGATGTTAAGAAATCCGCACAATATTTCTTCCAATATGCAAACCATTCAAGTTCAGTTCCCGGCTTACAGAAAAACTCAAGCTCCATTTGCTCAAATTCTCTTACTCTGAATATGAAGTTGCCCGGAGTTATTTCATTACGAAATGATTTGCCAACCTGAGCTATACCAAACGGAACTTTTCTTCTCGACGTTCTCTGAACATTTTTGAAATTTACGAATATACCCTGAGCAGTTTCAGGTCTCATAAATATTTCGTTTTGAGAATCAGAGGTTACTCCTTGGAATGTCTTAAACATAAGATTAAACTGTCTAATACCTGTAAAGTCTGACTTACCGCAAGCAGGACATTTTACTTTATTTTCACTGATGAATTTCTCCATCTTATCGTTAGACCATCCATCTACGATTTCTTCAATGCCTTTTTTATCTAGATAATCTTCAATTATTTTATCAGCTCTGTACCTAGTATTACAGCCCTTGCAATCAATCAGAGGATCACTAAATCCACCCACATGCCCGGACGCAACCCAAGTCTGTGGGTTCATCAAAATTGCTGAATCAAGTCCTACATTATATTTGGATTCTTGTACAAATTTGCGTTTCCATGCATCTTTAATGTTGTTCTTAAGTTCTACGCCAAGAGGTCCAAAATCCCATGTGTTTGCCAAGCCGCCATATATATCAGATCCGGGATATATAAACCCTCTATTCTTGCACAGAGCAATAATTTTCTCCATGGTAACGACTCTGTCCGTCTTTGGTATATCCGTCTTATCAATTGCCATCTAAAATCTCCTCGCATTCTTGATGTTACTTGTCTTATTTATCTTGATCATCTACATCGATATCAAAGTCAAGCTCTTGTGTTTTTACTTCAACTTTATCTTCAACGTCATCTACCTTTTCCTCAGCTTGATCTTTGAAATCTTCAGCTTTTTCGGCAGCCTGCTTTGCCGCTTGTTTGAACACTTCAAAGGCATCCTTTGCAGCTTTCTCTACAGAATCCTTGATTGCGTCTATTTTTCCGTCATCATTTATCTTGTCGAATGTCTTATTAAACGCAGCGACTCCTTCTTCAACAAGTTGCTGAATCTTATCTGTTGCTTTGTTTGCATAATCTCCAAGTTTATCGATAGTTTCTCCATCGTTGTCGATTTTATCGACAAAATCATGCATTTTATTAATTCCTTTTTTTGCTGATCCTTTTGCCTTATCATAAGCACTAACAACCTTACCATTGAGATCGATTACCTGATCTTGGTCATCAACAAACTGAATATCACATTGTGTTCCAAGGGCAGCAATAATACCCAAGATAACGCTCCAAGGAACGAGCGCAAGCCCTAATACGCTTGCAGTCAAAGGAAAGTTTACATATGTAGTGCCATTTTTACTAACAACAATCCTATTCACGTTACCCTTTGTGATAATTTTTTTAATCTTCGCAAAAATAGGGTTGTCATTGAGGACAGCTTCATCCGGTTCTGCAATTTTCTTACTCATTTTCTCTTCAATGTCAATAATAGCGTCGACAACATTTCCATCCGTTCTCTCAAGGGCTTCCTTAGATTCCGCATACGTTGCACCTGTTCTCTCCTTGACAAGTTCAATTTTCTCCAGATTGATTTCCATTGTCTACCTCCATTCTATCTCATCTTTGAGTATGTCTATCTCTAAGTAACGTTTGACATACTCCGATAAAATATTCTTAATTGATTCTGAAACTTCCGGTTTAAGCTTTAGTTTTTCGAAAGTCTCAAGTGGCTTCATAATAAAATATTGAAACACTTCTATTATATCGAATGACGGATTGTAAATCAACGCTGAACCCGTTGATGTTTCGGCTTTTTGACAGTCTTCACATATAACGCCCCCCGATGTAACAGAAAACTGTTTTATTTTTCTATCCTTGCCTTTTCCAAAATCGGAAAGAGGTTTGCCACAGTTGACACAGCATTCCATTTCAGGCATGATTCCTTGCATTTTCATCGTCTTGAGGATAAAGGCATACAGAAGAGTCTCATAATTACCTGTTGCCCTTGTTATGCTTTCCATAAACTCTATGGTCAAGTCAAAAAGCCTTGGTCTTGGCTGCTCTTCTTGTGTTATTCCATCAACATATTCGAGCAGCTTCGATGCAGTAAGGAACCTATCTAAGTCCTCACCTATAGCATAATAACTCTTTTTAACATAAGCAGAATCTATATTGTAATAATCCCTTCCCTTGAACATCTGATATTCCGCATATGTAAAAGGTCTTAAAGCTAAAGCAGACTTTCCCTTGCTCTTTTCATTAATCGAAGTTCCGGCACTTAACTTGCCATAAGTCTTGCTAAACGTTACAATTATTCGCCTATTATTTGCAATTTTACGCTGTTTGAGCACAATTCCATCAGTATGAATAATCATTATTCATCCTTATAACCCCAGCTCTTGATAGTTGTCTCTGAATCTCTCCAGTTTTCTTTAATCTTAACCCACAAGCTGAGAAACACCTTTCGGCCCAGAAGCTCTTCAATATCAAGTCTTGCAGCCTTACCTACGCCCTTGAGCTTGCGTCCGCCCTTGCCTATAATAATTGCTTTGTGCGATTTTTTCTCGCAATAGATTACTGCTCCAATATCCGTTATGTTCTCTTTGTCCTCATACGATTCTATTTCCACATATACTCCGTGTGGAACTTCTTCATTCAAAGTTATCAGAAGCTTTTCTCTTATTATCTCGCTTACAATAAACCTCACAGGATCATCCGTTGATATATCTTCAGGATAAAACATCGGTCCTTCCTTCATATATCCCGATAGCCTTTCTACAAGCATAGGTACATTTTCACCCTTCAGTGCAGATACTCCATAAATGTCTTCAAACATGGCTGTTTTTTCGTACTTATTATACAAATCAAGATATTCTTCCGGCCCCATCATATCCATCTTGTTGATAGCAACAATTTTTGGCACATCAGTCTCTGCCAACATATCAAGCAATGCCTGATCTCCTCTGTCGAATCTTTTTGCACCATCCGTAATGAGCAAAATAACATCAACTCCTTTATATGTATTGACGGCCACTTCATTTATAGCACTACCAAGCTTATTCCGTGGTATATGTATACCCGGAGTGTCAAGAAAAACTATCTGCAGCTTTTCTCCATTTTCACCATCAGAGCTTGTATATATACCCTTAATTCGGTTACGAGTCGTCTGTGGCTTACTCGAAGTTATAGCTATCTTCTCTCCAAGAATTGAGTTAAGAAGCGTAGATTTCCCAACATTTGGACGGCCTATTATTCCTACAAAACCTGATTTCATCTGTTTACTCCAATCATATTCATTGTTTTTTCTTCACGAATTCTCATATCGGTGCGTTCTTCATCATTCTCATGGTCATAGCCAAGCAGATGAAATATGCTGTGTACAAAAAGGTATATTATTTCACGTGTAATGCCAGTTCCATAAATTTCGGCTTGATCCTCTGCAACATCATAGCAAATCACAACATCTCCAAGGAGTATTTCCGGCAATTCAGAATCTATATCCAGTCCATTGCTTGCATCACAATAATCTATCAAGAGATTGCGAATTTCCTCTATTCCACCAAATTGCGCGAAACTGAGAACATCCGTGGTTTTGTCTATTCCTCTATACTCCCTGTTCAGGTCTTGTATTTCTTCCTTGTTGACAATGGTAACACTTAGAGTCATAGGCAGTCTTTCGATATCCATCTTGCATTCTTCAATCACAAGCTCGCTGTGAATCGCAATCCCTGCAGCCCTCTTCATCAGGGACTCAATATTCGGCGTAATTCTGCCATCCTCATCACTGTAATATATATCCATAATTTATCTGCTGCTCACCTTATTTGTTTTGTCGTTCTCATTATTTGATTTGTTTCTGAAGGATTTATCCCTGTTTTTGTCGAATGCCTCATATGCTTTAATGATTCTTCTAACCAATTCATTTCTTACAACATCAAGCTCAGTAAAATAGCTGAATTCAACACCCTCTACTTCTTTTAAGATTTTTTCAACCTCTTTCAATCCCGATACCGATCCTGCTGGGAGATCTATCTGTGTAATATCTCCGGTAACTACAATCTTAGAACTAAAACCCATGCGTGTAAGGAACATCTTCATCTGTTCTCTTGTAGTATTCTGTGCTTCATCAAGAATAATAAATGCATTATCCAAAGTCCGCCCTCTCATATATGCCAGAGGAACTACCTCAATCAATCCTTTTTCTTTGAGCTTCATCGAAGCTTCAGAACCAAGAACGTCAAAAAGTGCATCATACAAAGGTCTAAGATAAGGATCGACTTTCTCCTGCATATCTCCCGGCAGAAATCCAAGCCTCTCTCCCGCTTCAATGGCAGGCCTCGTGAGTATTATCTTTTCTATTTCTTTGTTCTTGTAAGCATTGATTGCCATAGCACATGCAATGTAAGTCTTCCCTGTTCCTGCCGGACCTATGCCGAATACCATGTCTGAACTTCTTATCTTGTTGACATAATCTTTCTGTCCTTTTGTCTTAGGTTTAATTGGTTTTCCCCTATGGGTGAAGCATATTATATCGTCCCTTGAAGATTTTTCATCATAAACAATACCGCTCAAAGTTGTGTCGATTATGTAATTTAGCCTTTGTTTATCAAGTTTCGAATCTATTCGTATTGCATCTATAAGGCTTTCCACAATCTTAACGGCTATATCAGGATATTTTCCTTTTATGATAAGCGAATCATCCCTAAGAACCATTCCGGTTTCGGTTCTCTCTTCTATCTCTTTTATATTGGAGTCGTAATTACCAAAAAGAGCTTGTATATTTATATCTTCAGGTATTTTAATTGTTAATTCCATCTATTCCTTGTCGTCTTTATCAAATTCTCCGTTGAGATAAGCATTAACTATTTTACTTACCGTAGATCCGTCAGCAGCGTCTTTAACTTCTGCCATTACACCCTTCATCAGTGTTCCCATGTTTTTCATGCCATCTTTTATGCCCATATTTTTGGCGACTTCTTTAACCTTATCGGCGATAGCATCATTACTCATGTCTTCAGGTAAATAGGCCTTGAGAATATCAATTTCTTTCTTGTAAGTTTCTACAATATCATCTCTCCCGCCCTTTGCAAAATCTGACAGAGCATCGGTTCTCATTTTAACCTGTTTCCTAATGATTTTTGTGATATCTGCATCATCTTTCAGTTCTTCCCGATTATCAATTTCATACTGCTTGATAGACGCTCTAACCATATTCACAGTGTCTTTACGGATGGTATCCGCATTTTTCATCGCTTCCTTATAGTCAGCTAAAAGTTGTTCCTTGAGTCCCATATTGTCTCCTTTCCTTAAAGAAAAAGCGAACACCCTGAATAGGAGTTCGCATCTTTTTTCATATTTCTTATTAGAACTTACGAGCTTTCTTACGAGCTGCTTCAGACTTCTTCTTGAGCCTTACACTTGGCTTCTCATAATACTCTCTCTTACGTAGTTCAGCCATAACGCCATCACGAGCGCAAGATCTCTTAAATCTCTTAAGAGCACTTTCTAAGCTTTCGTTCTCTTTAACGATAACCTTTGCCATATTCTTGTCTCACCCCCTGACGTTGTAAATTTGATTTGCTTAGTATTGCATAACGAAATAATTATACATTCACAAGAAAAGGTTGTCAACAATATCTCCTGCCATCATTCTTCTTCTCAAGTTTTCTGTGGTAGCTGATTTGTCAGCAGCAATACCATGTATCATTACTCCATACAGCAAGCTATCATTAAGGCTATTGCCCTGTGCGATGAGTGATGCGATAACTCCCGCAAGGACATCTCCTGATCCAGCTGTAGCAAGCCCAGAGTTTCCTGTCGTATTGAGAAAAAGCTCATTGCCAGTCTCGTGACGGTCAAGACATATAAGTGAAATATCAGACTTGGCAACCACGCTTACTTTATAATCCTGTGAAAATATATATGTATAACTTGGAAGTTTTGATATAACTTTTCTCTTACTTAATCCACACAATCTTGCCATCTCTCCAAGATGTGGGGTCAAAACACATTGACACTTTCTCTTATGAAATTTATCCAATCTGCCTGCGATTATATTGAGAGCTCCAGCATCAAATACAGCCGGAGTGTTGCCTTCAAGAACCGTATCAACGAGAGTTTCACCAAGAACATCCTCACTTAATCCCGGTCCAATAAGTACGACATCTACCCCATTAATGAAATCTTCAAGCTCTCTGCATACACTCCTCTCATTATATGGCACTACTACCGCTTCCGGAATGTTTGCATTGAAAGTTGAAACAGATTCTTTCGGGCATAAAATTTTCACCAGTCCACAACCGGATCTATATGCTGATCTTGCCACTAAAATGCTTGCTCCGAGCATGCCTTTACTACTTACAACTATACCTACTGTGCCAAAGCTTCCCTTATGTCCCGACTCATTTCTTCTGATTAAAGCGTCAGCAACCGTCTTATCATAAAATTCGCGATTACATATTGTGATTTTATCAGGTATATTTTTAAGTCCCTCTTTTGAAAGCCCTATATCAATCAGCTTAACTTCTCCGCAATATTCTTTTCCTCTTCCAAAAAACATTCCGGTCTTATAATATCCAAATGTAAGAGTAAGATCAGCAATAATTGCCGTTCCCATCACTTTGCCCTCAGAAGCCTCAAGACCCGTTGGGATATCTACTGATATCTTGTATGATGACTGGGTATTAATATAGTTAATGAGTTCTATATCCCTTTCTTTGAGCTGTCTGTTTAGACCTATACCATAAATGCTATCCACAAGAACATCTGCATTTATATTTTTAGTTGTTCTGTTGCCATAACTCAATTCATCTATATCAACTTTGGGATGAAGTTTTACCAACATTTCAGCTTGTTCAAAGAATTCCGAACTAATCTTTCCTCTGTCACCTACGAAGAGGATGCTTGTATTTAAATAGTTTTTATTCAGTAACCATCTCGCGCACACAAGCCCGTCAGATCCGTTCTTGCCCGAACCACATAATATCAATATGCTTGTCTTTGGATTGGGAAATCTAAGGATAATCTCTTCTGCTACACTCTTTCCTGCCAGTTCCATAAGAACATTTCCGGGTATACCGGCAGACATTGTATATTCTTCCATATAGCGCATCGCATTTGATGTGATTGCGTACATCAGACATCCTCCTCAAAGCAAAATAGCAACTCGCACTCTATAATAAATTATACCATACAGATATTGAAAAAATGTAGTATTATAAGCACATAAGGTTAGTTATAATTTATATTCTGTTGATTATTATAAGGAGGCTGAATGCAGCTTACAGACGCAGAGATTCGCAAAATTTTAATTCAAGAGAAAAGACGAATATATAAACGCAAAAAAGCAAGACGCCGCCGTTCCATGATAATTCTATTAGCGATTATCCTTATAGTTTCTGTTGTTATTATAGTGAATCGAGAAGAGCTCGGATTCTTTAATAGCAGAGGAACAATATTTATTGATCCGGGTCATGGGGGCGAGGACCCGGGCTCTTATACATCTTCAAGATTTGAGAAGAATGATAATCTTGCACTTGCTTTGGAGGTAAAGGATTATCTCAAAAGAGAAAATTTCCAAGTTTTTATGTCCAGGTCTGACGACACATATATAAGCAGAGATGAACGTGGTATGATGGCAAATAAAGCCTCTGCCGATCTGATGATTTCATTACATAGAAATAAAACTGACGGCGAAGGCCGAGGTGTTGAGGTCTTTATTCCAAGTCCTTTAGATAAAGAATCCGAGATTCTTGGAAATAATATTATGAAAGCCCTTGTTAAAGAAGGTTTCTTAGAAAGATCTGTCAGAGTAGGCACTCTTGTCAGCGAGGATGAGAACTACGCTGAAAACAGCTACTCAAACATGCCATCCTGCCTGATTGAAGTTGGTTTTATAAGCGACCAAGGAGACAACAAGCTTTTCGATGACAATATGAAAAAAAATGCTCAAGCAATAGCTGAAGCAATTATAGATACTTACTCAGAACTCTACGAAGCAGATAAATAGCAATATAAAAGGACTGAATCCTGTATAATACAGAATTCAGTCCTGCAAAGCCGCATAATCAAGCTGTCAAAATTTTTAGGAAGCAGTCCCATCTACCTGCCTTATATAACATTCCAATCAATATTCTCTTTTTCAAAGACCGGGCCGTTTCTGCATATGTCTACAATATCGTTATCGTCAGATGCAGAACATATCATATTAAACTGCCCATTTTGGGTATTTTCGGATAGTTTTCGAAGCATTTCCACCGACCCACCGGCACATACATATTCCGCTTCTCTTATTCCATCTTCTACTTTTCCGGCTCTACCGTTACTGCCATCCTCAGTCAGCACCTCTATATCATTACATAAGTTTTTAAATGAGCTAACCATAAAAATGCTCTCTTTATCAGGATATCCCAGTACAAGCTTGCAATTTTTACCTTGCATAAGCAGTTCTCTAGTAAGACTCAGCATCTGAGAAACACCTTTTATGTCTGCAGCCAGAATTGCTCCCTCAGGTATGGCATCAACATCGAATCCATTCCCCAGTCCGGTGCGTACATAAACCTCTGTTCCCATTTCTGCTTCAGATAACTCTTTTGTAAAATCTCCTTCTACCTCTACAGCAACAGAAAACCTCTTTCCATCATACTCGCATACAGGAAAAGCTTCTCTTCTGTCGTTGAGTTCAATAAGTGCTATCTGTCCGGGTCGTGTAAACTGACATTCTGCAGTATCAATTGTTATCTTACATATACCCGAAGCGAGATTTCTGTTCTCTGTTATTTCACCTTTGTTTAAAGTAAATCCGTTGATTTTTTTATCTGTATTCATATCACTTTCACATCATCTTAAATTCCTAGATCATCTCCTATAACTTATTCGTTATCGATTTGCTCCTCGATTGCGGCGATAATATCCTCTTTGTTTGCGCTGCTTCCAATCTTAACTCCACGCTCTTTGGCAATTGCAAGCAAATCTTTCTTCTTCAGCGACATA
>JAAYIA010000049.1 GCA_012735145.1 Clostridiales bacterium
AATCGTATTTCGCATCTTCAGCTGTAAGAAATACAAGTCGAACGTTTAATACATTGGGATCCTTCTTAAAATGTCTGATATATAAATTCCCTACCTGCTCAAATGTTATGCCTTTATTCTTTGCTTCTTTGGATACGCGAACCTGTTCCCTGAAATTGTCTGCTGAAGATCTGACCATGTAGCCCTTAGGATATACGCGGTACTTTACAAAATCTATCTCCTGGATTGCTCTGAAAATAGGTTCTGTATCTTCTTCATTCTCTCCCTTCAGGTCTGCAACTTTGATTATAGCAACTCTCGCGAAAGGAACGCTTCCGGATATTTCATTAAGATCCTTGCCGTAAACCAGTATCTCGTCTTCCGTAACATAGTCTCCAGACGATACACAGGAATAATTAACAGCCGGCTTATTATCTCCTCCAAGTTCAAAAGCACTTTCCTTCAGCATAATCAGTTGATTGCTCCCTGCATCTGCCCAGCTTTTTTCAGGATTATATGCGTAACGCTTGGGTTCGCTCGATCCAAACAGGCCTTCCATATTCTCAATAATCGAATTGTATAATTCCATTTTTCTATCTCTCGTATCTAAATCTGTATAAATAATTAATTTGAAAACAGTGCAGGGCAGCATTTGATCCACCCTGCACCAATACTTGTGTTGTCTTAGAACATAACATCAACGTCTTTACGGTCAAACATCTCATTAACTCTTGAATAAGCCCAAGCGAGGAGCTTCTGGTCAAGGTTAAGCATGTAGACTGTAAAAAGCGCGCCTGTTGTTACAGCTCCGACTTTGACAACTGTCTTGCATGCCCTACATATAGGGCAGCTTGCCTTCTTTGACATTATACAAACACTCCTTTCGGCTTATTTAGCCTGTCCCTTCTGACGAGCAAACTCGGCAGCACCGAGGGCTCCCATCAGCTGAGGGTCAGTCTTCAGGTTGATAACTTTAAGTTTGAGCACGTGCTCGATAGCTTCTTTAAGTCCATCGTTCTTTGCACAGCCACCAGTCAATGTGATTGAGTCGGTAGCTCCTGCCTTCTTAGCCATAACAAAACATCTCTTTGCTACTGACATCTGAATTCCTGCAGCGATTTCGTCCATCGGTTTTCCTTCTCCTACAAGAGTGATTACCTCGGACTCAGCGAATACTGTGCACTGTGCAGTGATTGGAATTACGTTCTTTGCGCTTAGTGAAAGCTTGGAGAAATCCGATAATGTCATTTCGAATGATCTTGCCATAGCTTCATAGAATCTTCCTGTTCCAGCAGCGCATTTGTCATTCATTGCAAAGTTCTTAACTGTTCCGTCTTTGTCTACTGCAATACCTTTAACGTCCTGTCCACCGATATCGATAATAGCTTTTACGGTCGGATCTGTTACGTGAACGCCCATTGCGTGGCATGAAATCTCGGATATATTCTCGTCAGCGAAAGGAACTTTGTTACGTCCATATCCTGTTCCGATCAGGTACTTAAGTTCTTTAGGGGATTTGAGTCCAACCTTGCCAAGAACTTCGTCCATAGCCATCTTTGCCGAGTCCTCTGCATTGATCTTGCTCTTGATAGTCGTATCAGCAACCATCTTGCCGTTTTCGTCGAGAATAACCGCTTTTGTGTAAGTTGAACCTACGTCGCAGCCGCCATAATAATTCATGATTGTTTCTCCTTTTAAAATTTTATTCTTTCTCTAAATATTAGTTTGTTTAATTAACTTATATGTTATTACATCGAAAGCTCATCGTCGAAGTCCAGAAGAGTCGCATCGACAGGTTCTGCTTTCATAACAGTTCTCATATACTCGTTAACCTTTTCTCTCATTGATTTTCTGGAAACTGTTCTTGGGTCCATCAGGTCATGTTCGATCCAGATCATATTGTAGTTCTTATCTCTTGCCTGATCATCGAGAATTCCCTGCAAAGTAGCCATGTTCTTACATGCAACATGCTGGTACATGATAATTATGTCGATTCTCCAGTCTTCAACCTGTTTCCAAAGTTCGTCAACAACGTTATGATATCCGCCGTTTGTATGTCTTCTCATTACCATACGCTCGTAGAGTCTTGCGAGGTCCATAAACGCCTCTTCTTTGTCTTCTGTTTCGAGCATCTTGGTAAAGTTGAGGGATTCCATCTCTACTAGAACGTTCACTCCCCAGCAATTTGCAAGCCAGTTACTGAAGTTTGCATAGTAGTGAGCTGGACAAGACCATACGATTCCTCTGTATCTCATCTTGCCTACCCAGGCTTCTTCACGTCTCTCATAAGCCTTCATCATGATGTCGTTAACTTTTCCGAAGGTCTTCATGATTCTTGGGTCAGCTCCTCCGTCCATCTCGTAGTTCCACTTACGGAACAGCTCGTACGAAGGTCCGATTATCTGAGGATAGTCTGTTTTGTTAACTTCCCATTTCTGCAATTCATATGCTGTTTCAGCGTTGAATCTCTTGATCTGTTCGAAATAGGTATCCCAGTTCCACTTAGCGCCTGTCTGCTCTTCTACAAACTTAATGCATCCCTTGATGTCTTCAACTGCGTCAGCCGTTGTTTCTTCATACTCATATCTAACCGGGAAGGTAAGGTGGTATACCGGCAGATCCGGGAACCTTCTCGACATATAAGATGAAGCCATTACGGAACCGTCACAAGGCATCGAGCTTGAAAGGAAGCAAGTTCCCATGTGAGGCAGTGCATCAACAACCAAAGCTCCGCATTCCGATGAAGGTACAGGGCATGTGTCTGCAGGCAGACCGAAACTCTCTACTGCATCGATATAAGGTATACATGTGAGCTGGTCTAGCTCTGAAACCAGGAATACAGGTAGAAGCTGGTAAGGGATTCCGAGGAGATCTGGGAATCCGCCCATGAGCTGTCCCATTGTCATTTCGTCGAAGAGTACAACCTTCTTGTTCAGCTCGTGTGAATTTCCGTTTTTCTCGTCGCATTTTGCGAGGAATACCAGGTTCTCTGCTGTGTAGCGGAAGATGTCATATGTCATAAGGTGAGACATTCTTAGAGCGCTACCCTTCTGTCCCATTGTGTTCTTGTCAAGGAAGCCTATGCAGCAGAAGTACGAAATCATCCATCTATAGTGGAATGTAGAGTTCAGTGCTGGAATAAGGTCCTTCGAGAAAGTTCCTAGAAGCATTCCCCAGATTTTCAGCCATTCTTTGAAGTCGTAAGCTGTATCTGCGAGTCCTCTCCACTCTCTACGTACTGTTGCCATATCTCCCTTGCGGTAAAGCTTTCCGAGTGTCTTTTCTCCATAGAGGAAGACTTCTTTAAGCTCTTCAGGGCTCATCTCTCTAGCCTGTTTGAATTCGAGAGCGCATCTTTCGAGGTCGTTCTTAGTTCTATCGAGCTGTAGTTTCCAGAAAGCTTTATGGTCAGCTTCCTTAAACATCTCTACGAAGATACCTGCAACTTCCTTCAGGTTGTCTGCCTGTTTCTTCCAATCCATATTTGTCTTTGCTTTGAAGAATGCTGGATTAGGATATTTTACCTTTCCTTTTTTCGAACACTTCTTCGCTTTGAGCTCTTTTCTCTCGGCAAGAGCGTTTTTGATTCCCAGAATTTCTGTACTGATAACCATTACACTTTGCCTCCTTTCTGGATTTTCTTAATTTCAAGCGACTCAACAAACGCCTGGAATCTCGTTCTGAGCTGACCGGAGCCTTTTGCATTGTACAGTCTATCTATGGATAGAATAGGCCAGCCATACTCTTCTGCCATAACGTGAGTTACAAGAGCTCTTTCAAATCCCCAGAAATCGCAGTATTTCATCTGCTCATAGATAATTCCGTCAGCTTTGTACTCTTTGGCAAGTCTGTCTGCAGTTTTTCTTCTCTGCTCGACTTTGCTATCTGCCATATAACGTGCACATTCGCAAGCGTTCATGTAATGTCTTACAATTTGCGGAAGTGCCGGTTCTTTTGTCGAAAGTTCGATGACTTCTCTGCCCGGAGTCGATCCGAAACAATATCTGTCGAATACAACCCTTGCTCCCGATTCTTCTATCATCTTTGTGAAATCAGGGTCATCTATTTCTGATCCTACGATTCCGACTCTTGCTCTGAATGCCGGTTTTTCATCCGGTTCTCTCTTCTTGAGTTCTTCAAGAGTCTCCTTGAGATAAGGCAGTATGAGGTATTTTGGGCAAGTATAGGTCACAACGTTCAGAACATGGTACTCATATCCTGTAATGACCGGATTGTCTTCCTTGCGCATATCACCTATCTCAGTCATAATCTTGCAAACTTCATTATGCTCTTTGACTGCCTTCCTGATTGCCTTATCTGAGATGTCTACGCCATACGTTTCATGCAAACGAGACAGAAGTCTTTTCTCCAGCTGTTTTTGCATCTGATTGTATGAGAACTCCTCAGTCTTGTAAGGCACATCCAGGTGTGTAGTGAAGCATTTCTCGTTAGTGTTGCATTTCAGCATCTCAAAATGCTCATAAAATCTGTTCATCATGGAACACGCATCGACCCCTGCCAGTGCGTCGAGGAATTGGAATCCTCCTTCGATAGCTCTTTCTACCAGAGCGCGGGCAAACTCGCAGGTATAGTTCGACATATAATATGTTGCTATATCGACCGACCCTGTTCTCGGTGCGCGCAGTCTGACGGAAACGCAGTCATCAACATTGAGTAGAACTTCAGGAATGTGGAAACAAGTGTACCCGATTATCTTTTTTCCATCTTTCTTCGCCTGTTCAACCAGTTCATTGTCTGCGTTGTCGAGAAGGCTCTCGAAGTAAATTAGGTGCTTCAAGTCTTTCAATTTGTATAACCTCCCTTCAACCTACATATCTATTTTATTAGTTGCATCTTAGATAGGGCTTCCCGCGTTCCTACCATAACCGGAGAGTCATCCGGGAGGTCAAATACGCTTATCCCCATGATATCATTGTCGGCATGCGCCTTATCCTCAGGAATATATGCGAGGATTTCTGCCGATTCGATCTTTACAAAAGGTATGGATTCTTCCTTTACTCTGTTGACGATTACACCGCATTTGTCGTACATAACCAGTTCATCGGCAACGTTCTTTATTGTATCCACAACCTTACATCCCTTGCGGCTCGGGTCGGTAATCAGGAAAAGATGTGTTACCTTCTCCATTACTCTTCGGTTAATCTGTTCGATTCCCGCTTCCCCGTCGATGATGACATAATCAAAATCGTTAGCAAGTAGACTTATTACCTCTTTGAGGTATGAATTAACTTTGCAATAACATCCTGCCGCTTCGGGTCTTCCTATAGCCAGAAAACTGAATTTTTGTTTTTCCAGCATAGTATCGAATATCCTGAATCTAGCTTCGTTCAGCATTTCGATCGCTTCCTTCGGGTGACCATCTTCAACACTGTTTACAATCTTCTTACGAATATCATCGAGTGTATCCGTCGGTTCAACTCCGAGAGCTGTCGTCAGTCCGATCGCAGGGTCTGCATCGATGGCAAGAATTCTCGCATCCGGGTATTCTTCGGATAGCAGTCTTACCATTGCCGCCGAAATCGACGTTTTTCCAACGCCTCCCTTTCCGGCTACTGTTAAAATCTTAGTGTTTTCTCCCATTTCATTTCCTTAAATAAGCTCTTAAGCTCTATTCGAACAGCGAACAAACCGTATCTGTATATCCCGATGGATCCTCGACTGGAAGTCCAGCGATCAATAGAGCCTGTGTGTAGAGAATTTCGGCCATTTTCTCGGCCTTTTTCTTATCGCTCTTTATTGTCCTTTCGAGAGCGATGAATGCGTTATGTTCGACGTTCAATTCGAGAATTCTCTTCGCCTTCATTCCCAATCCAGGATTTACAGCTGTAAAATACTTCTCCATCTCGAAGGTGATCCCCTCACCGCTTGATAGACAAACCGGGTGAGTCTTGAGCTTCGTCGATGCTTTTACTACATCCACTTGGTCTCCCAAGCTTTCCTTAACGAAGTCGAAAACATCTTTGAATTTCTTATTTGCTGCCTCTTCTTTCTTATTGTCTTCTTCTCCGAGATCGAGGTCTCCGTCGATTACCGACTTAAAAGGCTTATCCTTATACTTTCTGAACATATCAGGTATAAACTCGTCCGTGTTGTCGGTGAAATATAGAATTTCAATTCCTCTATCCTTGAGAATTTCCGTCTGAGGCATTTTATCGACCGTTTCGAAGCTGTCTCCCGAAGCGTAGTAGATATATTTCTGATCTTCTTTCATCCTATCTACATATTCAGCAAGTGTAACCGCTTTCTTCTCGGTCGATGAGTAGAACATCAGGAAGTCCTGAAGCTGTTCTTTATTCTTGCCGTAATCGTCGAGTGCGCAAAGTTTGAGCTGTCTTCCAAAACTTTTGTAGAATGTCTCGTACTTCTCTCTATCGTTTTTGAGCATGTCCTCAAGCTTTGACCTGATCTTCTTCTCGATATTCGTCTTAATCGTACGAAGCTGTCTATCGTGCTGGAGCATTTCTCTTGAAATATTGAGAGACAAGTCCGGTGACTCGATCACGCCTCTGACAAAGTTGAAATAGTCCGGAAGTAGTTCCTCGCACTTATCCATGATCATTACGCCGGAGCTGTAAAGTCTAACTCCGCCCCTAAAATCATCCGAGTAGTACTTATTCTGAACTGCTTCAGGTATGAAGAGCAAAGCGTCATAGCTGACTATTCCCTCTACCGATACCGTAATAACTTCGAGAGGAGGTAGGTCGTCCTGGAAGTTTCTCTTGTAGAATTCTTCGTATTCTTCGCTTGTGACTTCCGATTTCTTTCGTTGCCACAGAGGAACCATAGAGTTCAGAACTTCATATTCAAAGACTTCCTCAAATTCAGGGTTTTCCGGGTCCGAGCCTTCCTTGACGGTAGGCTGAGGCATTAGCATCTTGATAGGATATCTAATGTAGTCCGAGTATTTCTTGACGAGTTTGTATATAGGATACTCCCTCATGTACTGACTATATTCATCCTTCTCTTCGCCATCCTGCCTGATATGCATTATGACGTCAGTTCCCTGCTCTTCTCTACTTGCTTCTTCGATGCTGTATCCGCCAGTTCCTTCGGATTCCCATCTATATGCCTGTTCTTCGCCGTTCTTTCTGGTAACTACTTCGATCTTATCTGCCACCATGAATGCCGAATAAAAACCTACTCCGAACTGTCCGATGATATCTACTGCGTCAGCATTCTCCTTATCTATCTCCTCGGAGAACTTCTTGCTGCCTGAAAAAGCTATAACTCCCAAATTCTGTTCAAGTTCATCTTTGTTCATACCGATCCCGTTGTCGCTGACAGTAAGAGTTCGATTTTCCTTGTCTAGGGTTATTCTAATCTCGAAATCTTTACGGCTAAGTCCCATGGACTCGTCCGAAAGTGCGACAAAGCACATCTTGTCTATAGCATCCGACGCATTTGAGATGATCTCTCTTAGGAAGATCTCTTTGTGCGTATATATGGAATTAATCATCATCTCCAGCAGACGCTGGGATTCGGCTTTAAATTTTTTCTTCATTTACTCTTAGTTCCTTGCTTCCTTATAAATTTACATATAATCTCTTTCGATCTGCTCGTATGGCACTGCCAAAGGATCTCTTCTTTCCATCCTGTCATAGTGCTTTATCAGTGTCGGTTCTACAACATAGTATAGAAGTTTACCGTCAAGATCGAAGTAGAATACTAGGAAGAGTCCTGCGTATGCAGCTGCAAGAGCTCCTACGGTCTTGCCTGCGAATTTCAATATTTTATTCATTATCGACCTTCCTTTCTACCAGCTGTTATCATCGTCAAAGTCTACGAGTGACGGATCCAGAGGTTCTTCTCCCATAACTGTGTACATGTAGTCGCTGATTATCTTTCTTTGTTCTCTTCTCGATACCGTCCTCTTGTCTGGAAGTGCGTGTGGAATCCAAATTGCATTGATATCTCTAGCACGGAATTCGTCTTCAAACAGACCGTGACAGCCTTGCATTCCTTTGCACTGTAGCTGGTCGTACATCAATACGAAGTCACAATTGAATTTCTCCATATTCTCCCAAAGCTCGAAGACGTGGTGAAGTCCACCTACAGCCATTCTTCTCATCGGTGCCCATTCGTGGTATACCGCCATGTCGTGAAGAGTGTTTTCGTAGCTGTCTGTCCTAACTTCCATGTCGAACATCAGAGAGTCCATGTTAATTATTGTATTGATTCCCCAGCAGTTGTATCCCCAAGTACCTAATGCTGAATAGTATAGAGGTGCACAGGACCAAGCGATCGCTCTATGTCTTGTGAGCGGGAATGTGTTGATCTTCTGTTCAACGCATTTGTCCAAAATCTTCTTTACTCGAGCATCAGTCTCATGCCATATATAGCTGTTTCCGTACTGAGACGAGAAAATCCTGTAAAGCGCCTGTGCCGGTGCATTGATAGGTGAGTACTTTGTATTAGCTGCAACATCCCACTTTTCTCTTTCGAATCTTTGAAGCTTATTCTGTTCTTCGAGTTGTTTAACGAGTTCGTCCCAGTGGAATTCAGCGCCCATCTGCTCTTCGATAAATCTGAACGCTCCTTCTATCTCCTTAGCGCAGTTCTCGACGAGACTTTCATCATCAAATCTCATCGGCTGAGGCATAGCATATAGAGGCTTGTTCATCATCCAGTCCTGAATTACCGATGTTCCTACCGAACCGTCGCAAGCTTCATTGGATGTAATAACTGCTCTGTAGTAATCAGGCATATCGTCCTGAACGAATACTCCTGCTTCTGCCTGGCACATAGGACAAGGGTCGCCTGGCAAACCGATCGATTGTGCCGCGTCTATGTAGTTGAGAACGGTGTGGCTGTTACAGTGGCATGTTACGAAGTATGGAATCATCTGCAGAGGGATATTATCGATCTGATCTCTGTACGGATAGAAAACTCCTCCCCATACTGTTTCGTCGTGTGCCATCGTCCTGTCGCGAAGCGTCTCGCTTCCACCGATCTTGATATCTCTATCGAACATTCCGCCGATCTGGAATAGGCAGGCTTTAACAAGTCCGTTAAGATGCCATGCGGAAGCCCTTAGTACCTGGTCTCTTTCTCCTTCGAGACATCTATCGAACCAGTGCAAAACAGTCAGATATGTCTGTCCCATCCATCTGTATCTCCAGATTCCTTTGACAAAGAGGATAGGGTTGTGCTTGAGTACTTCGCCTACGATTGTTCCGTAATTGTATAGCCAGATGTTATTGAAATAGTACATTGTATCTTTAACACCACGCCACTCTCTGTGTTTGTAAAGACCTGACTTCGGAAGGTAGTTATCTCCCAGTCTTCTTTCTCCGTGAGGTTTACCATAAACGAAATCTCTCAGAGCCTTCTTTTTGTCGGCTTTGACTAATTTCTCAATGCCTTTCTTTAAATTAGGTTTTTTCATTTTTGTGCACCCCCTTGTAGCTTCTTGAGTTCTACACTCTCAACAAAGGCTTGGAATCTCGTCCTAAGCTGACCGGATGCCGTATTAATGTATTCTTTTTCTATAGAGCATACCGGGAGTTCATAATCTCTTGGAAGAATGATTGAAGTAACCGTTCTTTCGTAGCTCCAATATTCACAGAATTTGTTCGAAATGACTATTACTCCGTCTGCCTTGTATTCTTTTGCCAAATCAGCGATTCTCTGTTTGCGGGATCTCATTTCTTTCTGATCCATGAATCTCGCGCACTGGTTTGTCATCAGATAATGTCTTGCGATTGCTCTTAGCGGAGTTTCTCCCTCTCTAACCTCGATATGCTGTCTCGACTCTGCCGATCCATAGCAGAATCTGTCAGCAACTACAAGAGCACCACAACTTTCGATCAAGTTGATGAAATCCGGGTCGTCGTTTTCGGCACCTGCCATTACGACCTTAATCTTGTAATTAGGCTTATCGTCTGGTTCTCTGGTTTTGAGGTCCTCAAGAATATCGAGGAGTTTGTCTTTGATTAGGTATTTAGGGCATGTCATTGTAATAAGATTGATAACGAAGAACTCATAGCCTGTGATAGTCGGTTTGTCGAGTTTACGATAGTCGCCGATTTCACGGACAATTCTGCAAATTTCATTGTGTTCTTCGATAGCTTTAAGAAGGGCTTCGTCTGAAGTGTCGATATTGTAGTTCTCATTAAGGAAATCGAGAACCTTTTCCTGCAATTGTTTCTCGTAATGGTCAATACTGTTCTCGTTCTTCTTGAACGGAACGTCCGTAAATGACACCTTGAAATCAACGTTCTGAATGATGTCATCCATGTAATCGAGATGCTCTTGGAATCTGCATGTTACCGTGCAGGTTTCGGTAGCCAGCTGTGCATCGAGGAAGTTATAGCCGCCTTCCAGCGCCCTCTCAAGAAGGGATCTGCCATAATGGCATGTTCTTCCCGACATATAATAAGTGGACATGTCAGGCGAGGTGCACTTAGGAGCCCTAAGCCTCACCGAGAAAGCTCCCGGTAAGTCGAGGAGAACCTCAGGCATGAAATAGCAAGTATAACCGAGGACGGTTTTGCCGTCCTTCTTGCCCTGCCTTACAAGGTCATTGTTCGCCTCCTGCAGAAGATCCTCGAAGTAGATTAGATGTTTTAAATCGCGCATATATCCCACCACCTTACTCTTCTGAGTTAAAAGAATCAGCCGACAACAAATTAAAGGTCACTTTGTCGCCAAGCTTAAATGTTAACTCCATTCTATACTTCTCGTTATAAAACTGTCAATTTGATTTGGGAATCAACTGGCATAATTTCCGCCTTTTATGTTTTTTTATAAAACATAAAGTATATTCTTACCGAATCCCCCCTATGGGGATGACTTTTTTGAGATGAGGCACTATAATTTGTATATAAGAGTTTTTGTGATTGGAGGTTATTATGAGCGAAAAACATAAGCACGAACATTGTGGACATTGCCACGAACATACACATGCAGATGGAGAACATTCTCACTGCCATTCAGGAAATGCTTCCCCAGAAGAAGCTGTCGCTCTTCTCAAATATATGTTGAAGCACAACCAACATCATTCGGAAGAATTACATGACCTCGGACATAGTTTCGATGACGAGATCAGCGATTTCATTCACGACGCTGTCGATAAGCTTGAAGAAAGTAACGCCCTTCTTGAACAGGCAGTTTCACTACTTAACAACTCGGCAGAATAAAAATTTCTATAGGATTTCTTATAACGCATAAATACCTCTTACCCGAATTGTCTGGTAAGAGGTATTTTCATCTGAGCGTATTCTTTTCGTTTTGTCCTATAAACCTTAATTGCTGCTTTTGCTATTTTACAACGATGTTGTTATCCATAAGGTCGATTAGTTCGAGATTTCCTTTGAAAGTCTTTCGTATCCCCATAATATCGGTGAACACAAGCTCTCCGTTTACAACCTTTATCTCTGCTACATTTTTTGCCAGCAGATTCGCATCGTCGATCTCGTTTTTATAAATATTTGAAAGACACATTTTTCTACCTCCCTATTTAATCCTCTCTGTGATTACAACTCTGTCATTTCCTGCAAGATCTTTAATCACGAACACCTTGCCGAAAGGGTTTGCCACCTCTAGGAGTTTTTTAACCGCTTCACCTTGATCCGCTCCGATTTCAAGAGCAAGAATGCCTCCTATTTTGAGATAATCCGCAACCTTATCTGCTATAACTTTATAGTAAGTCAGTCCGTCCTCTCCTCCGTCTAGAGCCTCTCTCGGTTCGTGGTCTTTAACTTCAACCGGTAAAGAGTCAATAACGGCTGTCTCTATATATGGGGGATTGCATACTATAACATCAAACTTTTTCTCGTCATGCAGAGCATCGAACATATCTCCAATCAAGAAACTAC
>JAAYIA010000050.1 GCA_012735145.1 Clostridiales bacterium
AAGGAGACAGAACTAAGAACATATGAAGAAGAAGTTTAAGGCCGAATCCCAGCGTCTACTGGAAATGATGATTAATTCAATATACACGCACAAAGAAATTTTTCTCAGAGAGATTATTTCCAATGCATCAGATGCGATAGATAAGATGTGCTTTGTGGCTTTGTCAGATGCGTCGATGGAGCTTAGCCGTAAGGACTTCGAGATAATAATTACTCTCGATAAGGAAAATCGCACACTTACGGTTAGCGACAATGGAATAGGTATGAATAAAGAAGATCTGGAGCAAAATCTGGGAGTTATTGCGTTTTCAGGAAGTCGAAAATTTGCGGAAGAGATAGACAAGGAAGATGCGGATACTGTCGATATTATCGGACAGTTTGGAGTAGGCTTCTACTCTGCATTCATGGTAGCAGACAAAATAGAAGTCATTACAAGAAAAAACGGAGAGGCACAAGCTTACAAATGGGAGTCCGAAGGTACGGGCGGTTACAGCATCGGGGAGGCTGTAAGAGAAGAACAGGGAACCGATGTAATAATGCATATAAGAGCGGATGGTGAGGAGAAAGACGAGTACAGTCAATATATGAGGGAATATCCTATATATAAACTCGTTAAGACATATTCGGACTATATTCGATATCCGATTAAGATGCTTATGCCTCAGCCAAATATCAAGGAAGGGTCAGATCCCGAGAATCCGGAATTTGAAGAAGTCTTTGAATATGAGATTCTTAATTCTATGGTTCCCCTATGGCAACGCAAGAGAGCTGATGTTACCAAAGAAGAATATGAAGAGTTTTATAAAAACAATTTTCAGGATGATCAACCCCCACTAGAGGTTATAACTGTGTCGGTTGAAGGCATAGTAAGCTATGATGCTTTACTCTTTATTCCTCAATCTTTGCAGAACAAGTACTATTCTGATGAGTTTAAAGGAGGAGTGAAGTTGTACAGCTCCGGCGTTATGATAATGGATAAGTGTGAAGATCTGTTACCGGAGTATTTTAACTTTGTAAGAGGAGTTGTTGAGTCTCCGGATTTATCCCTCAATATTTCGAGGGAAATGCTTCAACATGATAGGCAACTTCGTGCGATAAAGGTTAATTTAGAGAAAAAAATTCGTTCCAGGCTTGAAGATATGCTGACAAATAATCGTGAGAAGTACGAAGCCTTTTACAAGAACTTTGGTAGACAGCTTAAGCTTTGTGCTCTTGATGATTTTGGCAAGAGCAAAGAGGCTCTTCAAGATTTTCTAATGTTCTACTCATCGACGGAGAAGGCCCCTGTTACACTGGCCGAGTATGTTGACAGAATGCAAGAGGATCAGAAATATATATACTATGCTTCCGGAGATAGCCTCGATACAGTGGATAAAATGCCTCAAACAGAAATTCTCAAAGACAGAGGAATAGAGATTCTGTACTTTACCGACAACACGGATGAATTTATCCCCGATATGTTCAGAACGTATAAGGAAAAGACCTTTAAATCGGTGATAGACGGGGACCTTGACTTAGGAGAAGAGGATAAGAAAAAGGATGAAGTTGCGAACAAGAAGTTCAAAGAAACATTTGACTTTATCAAAGAAAGCTTGGGAGACAAGGTTGATATGGTTAAGGCTTCAACAAAACTTAAAACACATCCGGTATGTCTATCAAGCGGAGAAGGAATAACATTCGAAATGGAGAAGTATTTTACGGCCGTCAATCCGGAACTGGGAATGAAAGCAAAAAGAATTCTTGAACTGAATGTAGAACACAAAGCTTTTCTGGCACTGGATAAAGCAAGGGAAACCGATAAGGCAAAAGCTGAAGCAATGTCTCAAATCCTCTACACTCAAGCACTGATGATTGCCGGACTTACGGTAGAAGATCCTTCAGGATATACTGATACGGTTTGCTCACTTTTTGAATAGCTAGCAAGAAGAGTTTAATAAGGAAACGAAATGGGAGAAGATACTAAAATTTTAACAGTAGCCGGCAAAGGAGGCGTTGGAAAGACGTCTATTTCAGCAGCAATGGTAAGAATATTATCCGAAGAACATCCGGAAGCGAGCATTCTGGCCATAGATGCGGATCCGGCAATAGGTCTAACAACAGCACTAGGTGTTGAGCCAACTGATACTTTGGATGATATTCGCAAGAAAATCGTCAATAGTGTCGAAGATGGCCATCCTAAGGAAGCCATTGAGATGCTTAACGAAGCTCGATTCAGAATATTCGATACAATGCTTGAAGAGAAAAAGTTCAGTTTCTTAGCAATAGGAAGGCCTGAGGCTGCAGGCTGTTATTGTAAAGTTAATTCTTACCTCAAAGAGGTAATAAGTCTGCTTGCGAACGATTTTGACTATGTCATTATCGATGGAGAAGCCGGAATTGAACAGATTAACCGAAGAGTAATGGAAAAGGTAACACATCTATTCTTGATTACCGACCCAAGTCGCAAGGGATGTAAGGTGGTGGATATAATTAAAAGAGTTGCCGATGAGCTTGTTATGTATGACAAGTGTGGAGTAATCGTCAACAGAGTTAAAGAAGAATCCATACCATTTGTAAAGGTTGAAACGGCGGAGATCCTTGCCTATATACCTGAAGATAAGGCACATGCCGACAATGATATTAAGGGAATAAGCGTGTTTGACTTGCCTTCTGATTCACCTGTGATGGCAGGGACACGAAAGGCTCTATCCAAGATGCAATTAATATAATTATGGATATAAGATGAAGGGAGGTTTTACAAATTGAAAGACTTGAAGCACCTAATTTACTTCGAGCGTCTTCTGGATAACGCAGATAATGAACTGGTTGAACAGGCAAAAAAGGACGGAAAACTAATAGTTGGCTATACATGTTTCCATCTTCCTGAGGTTCTGCTCAACGTTGATAATTGCGTTTCCGTCAGACTGCGTGCACCAAGGACAGGATCTGTCGATATCGCCACATATTATATGTCGAACTATACCTGCGAATTTACACGCGCTCTGGTAGAAAGAGCAATCGAAGGAGGATATCAATTCCTCGATGCACTAGCCGGGGTCGATGCATGCTCAATGATGAACAGATTCTATGAGCACTATCAGATCCTTAAATGCAATGCTAACGAAAAATGCTTTACTACACATTTAGACGTGCCTTATAAGACAGAGGAATTCTCATATACACATATGGAAAAACAGCTGCAGAAAAGACTCTTGGATCTGCTGCATGAGACATACGGTGTAGATGTTTCGGACAAGGCAATAAGAAAAGCTGTAAAAGAGCATAATGAAGTTTGCAAGATTATGACGGAAATAGGAGATATGCGCAAGGAAGATAATCCGGTTATTACAGGGTATGAATATCATGTACTAAACCTTGTGACCTATACTTGCCCTAAATATCTTATACTACCGTACCTAAAGGAAACTTTAGAAGAACTCAAGAATAGAAAGCCAGACGATAAACCAGCATTCAGAGCAAGAGTAGGTATTGTTGGATCTGAAATTGATGACCCTGAGCTGACAAAAATGATAGAAGAATCAGGAGCATTGGTTGTATTCGACAGATACTGCTTCGGCTCTACTCCGGGAAGAGAAGTTATCGAACTTTCAACCAAAGAACCAGCACTTCTGCAGGTTGTAAAACATTATATGGACGCATGTGAGTGTGCACGTTACATGGCAGAGAATAAGGTGGAGCAGAGAAGAGAAACTGCTGATAGACTTGCTAGGGAGTATAAGGCCGATGGAATTATCTACGAGCAGATGAAGTACTGTGACTTCTGGGGATTTGAAAGAGCCTTGGTTACTCATGTTATGGCAGAGGAGTACGGCTGGCCTATACTGTCTATTGACAGAGGCTACAATGTAAGAGGATCCGGCCAGCTAAGAACGAGGTTCCAGGCATTTGTAGAATCGCTTGAAATCAAGAGAATCCAGAAAGGAGGCAAAGTGTAATGGTTATCAGCACAGAAATTCTGGGAATCAAAAACGCTCTTGCCGAGAGAAAAGGTCTCAAAGCGAAGAAGGGAGCAAAAAAACAGAAATACCCTAATCCGGAGTTTTTCAAAGCTAAGACAAATATTGAATGGAAGAAACAGGGAGAAAACCTCAAAGAGGTTGCAGGAATCTTCGCAGAGATGTTCAAAGAGGCGGATCATAAAGCTTTCTGGAAGCTTCAGTGGGACAGAACAAGAAATGATCTCGAAAGATGCGCTCTTGAATTCAAACAGGCTAAAGAAATGAGTCCTGAAGAGTTAAAAGATGTATTTCTGAATGGAGAGAAGACCTTGGGTAAACTTTACCGCAAGGGAGATATGACTCCAGTACGCAGAGAGTGGAGAGGTCTCGGAGATACCCTCTATGATTTTAAATCATGGATTAAGGTTTGGGGGCTCCTTCTTGGAACATTCTCAAAAGACCTTATCCCTGCACTAAATTCGACCTTCTACTATAGATGGATGATTTCATACTTCTGTTGTCTTGGATTCTTAGATAAGAATACAATGGGACAGAAAGGCAGTGCCTTAAGGATGTCGCATTTGATGACATATGACATTTTCCGTTACACAGCAGAAAACCTTGTGTTCCTCGCAAAATGCGACAGAAAGAACGGCAATTCACATGAACTTAATAAAAAGGTTGTTTTGTTTGACGAGATGACTATGGGTCAGCTTATGGGAGGATTCCCGAATATTCTCGGAATACCATATCAACTGTTGCCGGTATTCTTGGTATCAGAGTTAGACCAGCTCACATGTATACCGTATATTGACGCAGTAGAAAGTTATGGACTGCCTGCAGACACATGCCCAGTACCATCATCGGAGTGTGGAGCTTTGGTTATTGACGCGCTTCCTCATGTGGGAACATGCTTCATTTCAAGCTCTATGCCTTGCGACGGCTCGGTAATGGCATCTTCATACATGTCGAGAAGGTTCCCTGATCTGCCGGTATATCATCTCACCTTCCCGGTCAGGTATGAGTATGAAGAAACAACATCGGATGCAGTAGAAGATATCAAAGGATGTATTAAGTTCATAGAAGATATCACGGGAGAAAAGTGGGATTGGGATGCATACTTTGAACAAATCAAGAGATTTAACGAGGAAACAGCTTATGAGCTTCAGAAATGGGAAGTAAATAAGACTGACTATCCGCAGATTATCGGACCTACATATGAGCTTTTCCGTAAGTGGAACTATGAGATGGATGGAGGAGCTGACCCAAGAATATTGAAGACTTTCAGTAAGGTCAATGACATTATGATGAGGGCCTATGAGAGGCGCGAAGAAGCGTGGGTAGGTAAGATGAGATATAGAGGAATCGTATGGTCATGTCCTGCTCACTACTATGCGAATTTTAGTAACTGGTTGGCAAATTGCTGGGGCGTTAATGTTCTGGTTGAGATGGAGTCGCTAAACTTTACCAAGACACTCGAAACAGAAGACAAGGAAGAAGCACTGATGGATCTCGCAAGATTGTATGAGCGTATGGTAATGAGAAGACACACCAATGGAGGATATCACAACGTTGTTGACGAGCTTTGGAAACAGGTTGAAGATTGGAGAATTGATATCATCATCATGTATCAGCATGTTGCGTGCAAGAATATGGCTACTCTACAGGGAGTTCTCGATGATCAGGCAAGGGATAAGAACTACAATATGATCTGGATTGAGCATGACCTTATGGACCCAAGAACGGTTTCTAGGAAGTCGATGAGAGAAAAAGTCAATGAATATATGAGAACTGTTATGAAGGCAGAGCCAATCGATTCAACGCTGTTAGACTTCGATGATGAACTGTCACTGTAAGATGTAGATATTATGATTTATGGTAAGTTTAATATAGGTATAGAAAGAAGATTATTATAAAAGGAGAAACAATCATGAATTATTATGGTGGCTGCGACGTAGGCTCAACCTACACCAAAGCGGTTATTCTCGATGAAGATGGCAAGATAGTGGCCGATACAACTATCAAGAGCAAAATTAATGCAGAGGAATCAGCGACAGTTGCTATGGAAGAAGTTCTTGGTAAGGTGGGAATGAAATCTCCGAAGGAACTTAAATATCTTATTGGAACAGGATATGGACGTAATAAAGTTCCTTTCGCTGATGAAAACATATCTGAGATATCATGCCACGCTATGGGCGTTCATGTGACAGACCCAACGGTAAAAGCTATTATTGATATCGGCGGACAGGACGTTAAAGGTATTGCAGTAGACACAGACGGAACAGTTAAAAACTTCGCTATGAATGATAAGTGTGCTGCAGGAACAGGAAGATTCTATGAAGCTATGGCAAGATCGTTCGAGATGACATTAACGGATTTCTCCAAGTTATCTCTGAGTGCAAAGAATGTAATTCCTATTACAGCACAGTGCACAGTATTCGCAGAATCTGAGGTAATCACTCTCGTAGGAGAAGGAAAACCGATGGATGAAATTGCTGCAGGAATTCAGATGTCTGTAGCTAAGAGATGCTTCGTTATGGCGAAGAAGGCAGGAGCTACTGACTCAATAACTTTGACAGGCGGATGTGCTAAGAACGATGGACTCAAAGAAGCTATAGAGCATGTGCTCAAGCTTAAAGTTATCAATCTAAAGACTGACCCACAGCTGATGGGAGCTCTCGGAGCAGCTGAGTTTGCTCGGCAGAAGGGACAGGCTCAGTAAGCCGAAAGGAGTGTTTGAACAATGGCAAATAAGAAAGGTCACTCTGCACGCAGAGTGTGTAAAACTGTTGTCAAAGTTGGAACAATAACAACTGGAACTCTTTTTGCAGTATACATGCTAAACCTTGATCAGAAGCTCCTTTCATGGGCATATTCAAGAGTTAACGAGATGTTTGACCGCAAAGAAGTTGACGTTATGTTCTAAGGCAACGCACAATAAGGTGCAGGGCGGAAACAATGCTGCCCTGCACTATTTACAAGTATGTTTTTGAGATGTAGATATGAGAGATAGATATGGAATTGTACAATTCGATTATTGAGAATACGAAAAACCTGTTTGGGTCACAAGAACCTAAGCGTTATGAATACAATCCGAATAAATGCTGGGAGGATGCAGGTGGCAATCAGCTGATTATGTTAAAAGAGACGGCTTTTGAACTCGGGGGAGACAATAAACCGGCTGTGAATTATTCTTGTGTTTCGTCGAAGGACTATGTGACTGAAGATGAGATTATTGTATATGGGAAGGATCTAAATGAGATAACCAAGAGCGTGCCTTTTGCGAGAGTTGCTATTATTAAAGTAGCAGATCTCAAAGGAGAGAATGAAGAGGATACCGAGCCTGTTTTTAGGGCAATTCAAGAGATTGATTTTATTAAATATCATGTATACCCTAAGGGATATATGATCAGATCATCAACAGACAATTTCAGAGAACAGGTACGCGTATCCACTGAAGCAAAGAATAAAGGCATAACATTTGAGCAGGTAGGGAATTTATATATCAGACATTTTAAGAAGGATCCCAATGTATTAAACGTTCGACTTGTATTTCTTACAGCTGAAGATGCGAAATACGATT
>JAAYIA010000051.1 GCA_012735145.1 Clostridiales bacterium
AATCCTTCAGATGAAAGCTGGATTGAAGGATAAATGAAAGAAGGAAGAAAACAAGAAACAGAAGAAGGAATATAAAAATGAGAAGCGTAATAGACACTCTGGATTTAACCGTTGAAGAAATTAACAAGATGATGGATATAGCGATTGATATAGATACCCATCCACGCAAATATGCAAAGAGCTGTGAAGGCAAGAAGATGGCAACTCTGTTTTTTGAGCCTTCGACGAGGACTAGGTTGAGCCACGAAGCTGCCATGCTCGAACTTGGGGGTTCTGTCCTGGGACTGACAGGTGCACAGAATTCATCAGCGGTCAAAGGCGAATCTGTAGCAGACACTGTTAAGACAGTGTCATGTTATGCAGATATTATAGCTATTCGTCATTCCTTGGAAGGAGCTGCCCTTGTTGCATCTGAAAATGCTTCGATACCTGTTATCAATGCAGGAGATGGAGGGCATAATCATCCTACACAGACTTTGGCTGATTTACTTACTATATATAGAGAAAAAGGGAAGCTGTCCGGATTGACGATAGGAATGTGTGGCGATCTTAAGTATGGAAGAACGGTGCACTCTCTTATCAATGCGATGACAAGGTACGAAGGAAACCGCTTTGTTTGTATATCTCCCGATGAGCTTAAAATTCCGGAATACACAGAGCAGGTGTTCAAAGAAGCCGGGATAGAATATGAAATAACGGACAACCTTGAAAAAGCCCTTCCCGGTCTAGATATCTTGTACATGACGAGAATTCAGAGAGAAAGATTTGATAATCCGCAGCTTTATGACAAACTCAAGGACAGTTATTCTCTGACAGTAGACAAGATGGAACACGCAAAGCAGGATATGATTGTAATGCATCCACTACCAAGAGTTAATGAGATTAGTGTGAAAGTTGATGATGATCCAAGAGCGTGCTATTTTAAGCAGTGTTTGAATGGCAAACTTATGAGGATGTCTCTTATAATTAAACTCTTGGATGAGGCGAAGGTGCCGACTAAAGAGAAGAATTCTCGTAATAGGAAGATTTATTCCGGTGGACACTGTCACAACTTAAAGTGCATTACACATATTGAACAGGAACTGGAATCACAATTTTATATAGATGATGATGGAGACAAGCGGTGTCGATATTGCGATACTGAGATGATAAGAGAGCCATAATGATAGCATATTTATTGGGTATAATAGCAGGATTTGCAACGCCTACACAAACAAGCGTGAATGGTAAGCTAAGAGAGAAAATAGGGTCTCCTTATCTTACAAGTGTAGTGTCTTTTGCCGGGGCAACGTTAATTATGCTTATCATCGTACTTGTTGGTGGAGAATTTAATACTGTGCCGATTGTCAAAATACTTGATGAGCCTTTATGGATATGGGGAGGCGGAGTTTGTGGAGCGGCTATAGTTATGCTTAATATACTCTGTCTGCCAAAGCTCGGCAGCGCAAAGACAGTAATGTTTCTTTCGTTCGGACAAATAATGACGAGCCTTATTATAGACAATTTCGGCATATTCAGGGTGCCAATTATAGAGATTACTTGCATAAGGATTGTGGGGGCTTGTGTTGCCTTGCTGGGAGTTATCATTGTTTCATATGACAAATCTATATTCAAAAGTAAAATCTTTTACGATGATAGAGCTAAAAGTGACAATAATAAACTCGACAATAACAAAGCTGCTGAAAAGAGGGAGTCAAACCTGATATATGGAGTGGGCGCCGTTTTATGCGGAACCTGCTGTGCCACTCAGGTTGCAATAAATGGGACGTTAAGGACAGGTTTAGAGTCAGGTACGGTAACGACATTGATTTCTATGAGTGTAGGGCTTATTACTATTGCTATTCTAACCGCTATCTTATTCATAATACAAGGCAAGCAAGGTGTGTTCAATTCTCCGAAAGGTGAATTCAAGTTCAAGCTTTGGATGATAACCGGTGGATTCTTTGCCATTGTGATAGTTCTAAGCAACTCTATTACAGCACCGATTCTTGGTGCAGGGCTGGTAACGATTATGAATCTAATCGGACAGATGAGTGCAGGTCTTCTATATGATTCAATAGGTTTTTTGGGAATCAAAAAAAGACCGATAGAAGTCCTCAAAGTAATTGGAATGACAGTAATAGTCATCGGAGCGGTAATGATAACGCTTGTGTAATTCAAGGGTAATGAAGATAAATATAAGAACAACATCTTCCGCTATTGTCTGCACGAAGAACGGATGTATATGATATAATCAATACCGATGTTGGGACAGGAGGTTCTGAAATGGGAAGTAGAAAGAAAGGCGACGCCTATCGTGATCTCAGTCATGCAGGAAGAAGACCTGATACAGATTTTGCCGAGTCTCTCCTTAAGATTCTTGCTGTAGGAGTTGTAGGTGGTCTTGCAACAATTCTGGGCGCCAAGAAAGTGGGTGAAGAAATACAAAAATCACAAGTCAAATCTGCCAGGAGAAATGAAGAGCAGAGAGAGGCAGATAAGGAAGCTGTCAGACGAACGATAGAATACGACGTTGACATTGAATAATAAATGCAATTCGGGAGGATAAAATGACAAACAGTATACTAAACTTATATTCTGAAGCAGGAGAAGGAGGGTCTTTTTTTTCAATGGTAATGATGATAGCTGCAATGGCGGGCCTATGGAAGATGTTCGAGAAAGCAGGAGAGCCCGGATGGATGGCCCTTATACCGATATATAATATATACAAACTTTGCCAGATATCAATAGGAAACGGGTGGTTGTTCTTGCTTGCACTGGCAGGAGGCATTCCGGTATTGGGCTGGATAGCAATGTTTGTGTTGATATATCTTCTTGCGGTAAATACGGCAAAAGCTTTTGGAAAATCTAATATATGGGCTTTGGGTTTATTTTTCCTTGCACCTGTATTCTACTGTCTTTTGGGTTTCGGAGATGCTGATTACTTCGGACCTCAGGGCATAGGAGACAGCAGACCTGATGAAACAAGAGAAGCTAATATAGTTAATTTTGATGTATTCAATGACAACGAAATAAATGAAGAAGAAGCAGAAACTATAGACTTTGATGTAACAAAATCAGACGAAGATGAATAGAAGATAGAGAAATATCATAATAAACAAGGTTAGTAATATTTAGAAATTAAAGGGTGGCATTCATTTAAGAAAGCCCACCCTTTTTTATTCTGATTGTTCATCTACGTATTTCTTGACAGCAAGATAGGTGTCGTTTGAGATGACATGTTCCATTAGGCAAGCGTCTTCTGTTGCTTGCTGGGGATCAACTCCAAGAAGGATTAAAAACTTCTCAAGGGCTTGATGTCTTTCGTACACTCTTGTGGCAATTTCCAACCCTGGAGGAGCCAGAGAAATAGGGCCGTTGGCATCCATATTGATATATCCGCTTTCACGCAGTTTTTTTGTTGCATAAGAAACGCTCGGCTTTGTAACGCCTAAGCGTTCTGCAATGTCGACAGAGCGAATGTATCCTTTTTCGTTTTGAAGGATCAGCATGGTTTCCAAGTAATCTTCTGCTGATTGATGTATTTTCATAAATAAGAGCCCCCTCTTGCAGTAACACTAAACTCAATAATATTATATAGAAGAATATCATTTTCATGCTTGACATGCAATTAAATGGAGTATATACTCTAAATACAATAACGATAATCATTATCATTATCGCCATTGAAAGTAGAAAGTTATGGATACATCTATGAAAACTAAGTTCAGCAGACAAAGAGAAGCAATAAGAAAACAGCTTTCGGGAAGACACGATCATCCTACTGCGGAGACTTTGTATGAAGAACTAAAAGAGGAGTTTCCTCGTCTGAGCGTAGCAACCGTCTACAGGAATCTCAATCAGCTGGTTGAAAGTGGAGAGATTGCAAAAATCAATCTTAACGGGCCGGCTCGTTTCGATTACAACCCTGAACCACATTCGCATTTTGTTTGCAAAGGCTGTGGGTGCGTTGTCGATATGTCAGATAATAACGACGAGGCGCTTATAGCAGCACGAAAGAATTTTGACGGTGATATCGAAAGCTGCAGTTCTCAATTTTATGGAATGTGTTCACAATGTATTAAAGAAACAGCACAATAGCAAATATTATTTTAGAAATGTAAAGGGAGGAACTAGTTATGGCTAAATGGGTATGTACAATATGCGGTTATGTTCATGAAGGAGATCAGCCACCTGAATTTTGCCCTCAGTGCAAAGCACCTGCAGAGAAATTTGTAGAGCAGAAGGAAGGTAATATGGAATGGGCAGCAGAACATTTCGTAGGAGTTGCACAGGGTGTAAGTGAAGAGATTATTGAAGGTCTTAGAGCGAACTTCACAGGAGAGTGCACAGAGGTTGGAATGTACCTTGCAATGGCAAGAGTTGCTCATAGAGAAGGATATCCAGAGATTGGATTGTACTGGGAGAAAGCTGCTTATGAAGAGGCAGATCATGCTTCAAGATTTGCAGAGCTTCTTGGAGAAGTTCTTACTGACAGCACAAAGAAGAATCTTGAGATGAGAGTAGAAGCAGAGAATGGTGCTTGCGCAGGCAAAGTAATGCTTGCTAAGATGGCTAAGGAGCAGAATCTTGATGCAATTCACGACACAGTTCATGAGATGGCAAGAGATGAAGCAAGACATGGCAGAGCATTTGAAGGTCTTCTTAAGAGATATTTCGGCTAAGATATTCCTACATACTGGGAAGTTATAGAAAGATAGAGGGTGCGGAATCATAAGTTCCGCACCTTTTGTTTTGACTCCAGTACTGTTTATGGCTTTTCAAACGGATATGTTTTTTAAGATATTTGTCCGCTTGATATTCCACTGTCATCTCAGTTATTATTTATGATGAGAACAAGATAGGAGTAGTGGCAAATGAATAAGAATACAGTAGGTGATAAAATGTCCAAGATAAAAGATATAGACATAATTGGGGTTCAGATAGACTTTGGGGCATCTCATAAAGGAGTTGCAATGGGACCTTTGGCGATAAGATACGCTGGACTGGGGCCTTCCCTTAGAAATATGGGATTTATCGTTCATGATAAAGGGGATATCATACCACCTGATGAGGGTATGAGTCTTAGGAATATGATTAATTTTGAACAGGTCAATGATACAAACAGCAAGCTCTACGCTGCTGTGACAGACACATTGAAGACAGGGCATTTTCCAATTGTGCTTGGAGGAGATCATAGCATAGCGGCCGGCAGCGTTTCTGCTGTTGCAAAGCATTATGAATCCGAAGGAGAAATTGGTATTATCTGGATTGATGCACATGCGGACTGGAATGATGATAAGTCTACGATAAGTGGAAATATGCACGGAATGCCGTTTTCTGCAGTTTGCGGATATGGTCCTAACAGCATGGTAAACTTTGGACAGACGCCTCATTTTGTGTCAACTGCACATTGTGTTCAAGTGGCCGGGCATGATTTTGATGTAGCGGAAGCCCAGAGAATGAAAGAAGCCAAGATGAATGTCTTTACCACGTCGGATATAGATAAAAGAGGAATATGCGATGTTATGAAAGAGGCTATTGAAATCGCCGGAGAGGGTACCGTTGGTATACATCTCAGCTTCGATGTTGACGCCATAACGCCTGAATATGCGCCCGGAACAGGAACGCCTGTTCCTAATGGAATTACAGCCAGGGAGGCTTTTCTTGCGGTTGAGATGCTGGCACAATCAGGCAAGCTTATAAGTATGGATTTGGTAGAGGTAAATCCTATACTCGATGAAAGAAACAAAACCGGCATGTTGGCTGCAGAGCTTGTTCAGTTGGCTCTTGGCAAGAAAATTTACTAACATATACATATAAAATTGTACCGACAGCAAACAGACTTAAAAAACATAAAAAAACAACTCACTACATATTGACACCGAATAGATGCTCAGATACAATATGTAGTGTCACGAGGAAAGTTATTTTGATGTGCAATTACTATATATAGTAATTGCAATAACATAAACAGACAATACAACACAGAAGGAAGACAGGAATGAAGAGTATTATCAAGAGAGACGGAACAGAAGTACCATTTGATGAGTCTAAGATATTAAACGCCATATATGCTGCAAACAAGGCAGTTGAAGGCGAGTTAATGACAAGCATAGATTTCACTTATCTTACAAAAAAAGTAGTTGAAAAGCTGGATGGCGAAACATGTACTGTAGAGCAGGTACAAGATATCGTCGAGAGCATTCTTATCAAGTATGACTACGAGAAAACAGCGAAAGCATATATTCTGTATCGTGCAGAACATGCCAAGATAAGAGAAGCCGAATCGGATTTGATGAATATATACAATGAGCTGACTTACTCATACTCTAAGGATACCGATATTAAGAGAGAGAATGCTAATATAGATGGCGATACATCGATGGGAACTATGCTCAAATACGGATCCGAGGGAGCAAAGTATTTTGTAGACAATTATGTTCTGCCTAAAGATATTGCCAAAGCTCATATCAATGGAGACATCCATATCCACGATAAGGATTTCTATATGTTGACAGAGACATGTTGCCAGATAGATCTTATTAAGCTATTCAAAGATGGATTTTGTACGGGTCACGGATATCTGAGAGAGCCAAGATCGATAATGAGCTATGCATCTCTTGCATGCATTGCGATTCAGGCGAACCAGAATGAGATGCATGGCGGACAGTCGGTTCCTAACTTTGATTATTCAATGGCGCCGGGAGTTGCAAGGACATATATCAAAGAGTATTTCTCGGCGTTGACAGAAATCATAGCTGCAAAAACAGAAATGCCTTATGCAGAAGCAAAAAAATTTACAGAAAAAATTAAAACCGAGGCTGTTCCTCCAACTCTTAGTAACGCTGAGATTTATGGAGAAGAATTGGGTAGATGGTTTGATTCATCAGATAATACATATGGAGTAGAAAGAGATACTCTTGTGAGATGCAATGCACAAGCAACAGAAGCTGCGTGGGCAAGAACAGATAAAACAACATACCAAGCAATGGAAGCTCTTATCCATAACCTGAACACTATGAACTCAAGAGCAGGCGCTCAGGTACCGTTCAGTTCGGTTAACTACGGAACAGATACATCTCCTGAGGGAAGAATGGCTATTAAGAATCTTTTGCTCGCAACAGAGGCAGGACTGGGTAACGGAGAAACACCGATATTCCCCGTACAGATATTCAAGGTCAAGGAAGGTATTAACTATAACGAAGGCGACCCAAACTACGATTTGTTTAAGCTTTCAATCAGATGTAGTGCAAAGAGACTTTTTCCTAACTTCAGCTTCCTTGATGCACCGTTTAACAAAGCTTTTTATAAAGAGGGAGATTACAATACAGAAGTTGCATACATGGGGTGTCGTACCAGAGTAATGGCTAATGTAAACGATCCTACCAAGGCAATTACAACCGGAAGAGGTAATCTTTCATTTACATCGATTAACTTGCCGAGGCTGGGAATTGAAGCAAACAGAGACATTGATGTTTTTTATAAGAAGCTAGACAAAGTTATGGATCTCGCAGCGAGACAATTGCTTCATAGATTCAAAATTCAATGTAGCAAGAAAGGACGCAATTATCCTTTCCTTATGGGACAAGGTATATGGATTGATTCAGATGGCATAGGTCCGGATGACAGCGTAGCAGATATTCTTAGAAATGGGACTTTATCTATAGGGTTTATTGGACTTGCTGAGACGCTTAAAGCATTAACAGGCAAACATCACGGTGAAGATGAGAAGTCAAGAAAACTCGGACTTGAGATTGTTCAGCATATGAGAGATGTATGTGATAAAAAGTGCGCAGAAACGGGACTCAACTTTACACTTCTTGCCACACCGGCAGAAGGTTTGTCCGGAAGATTCGTTAGAATAGATGCAGAGAAATACGGTAAGATACCTGGTGTTACGGATAAGGATTATTATACTAACTCTTTCCATATTCCTGTTAAATATCCAATCGGAGCATTTGAAAAACTGGAAATAGAAGCACCTTACCACGCTTTGACAAATGCGGGACATATAAGCTATGTAGAACTTGATGGCGATACAGCTAAGAATCCGGAAGCCTTCGAAGAAGTTATCAGATTTATGAAAGAAAAAGGCATAGGATATGGATCGGTTAATCATCCTGTAGATAGAGATCCGGTGTGTGGTTACACAGGAATCATAGATGATGTATGCCCTCGCTGTGGAAGACGTGAAGGGGAGCCTGTAACGGTAGAGAAGCTCAATGAACTTAGGATGAAATATCCTAGTGTACCTGTACCATGTGACTGCAATCACTAGAAATTTAAAAATGTGCAATATTAGAACATTGGACTATCATTTAAGAAAGAAAAAGAATATAATACATATCGATAAATGGAGGTAATGAGATGAACGGTAATGGAGTAAAGAATATAAACGGACAGGTTGGACAAGGCGTTGAGTTCGAAAGAATCAGAAGAATCACAGGATACCTTGTAGGAACATTAGACAGATTTAATAATGGTAAGAGATCTGAAGTAGAAGATAGAGTAAAACACAGCCTCAAAAGAGGATAATTGATTGACAATGAATTGACTTTTGGGCAGGCGAAAGAAAAACATCTTTCACCTGCCTTTTTCGTGCAGGATTGTTCGAGTCCTTATAGTCTGAAGAATAATCGCTTTCCGACACAGACTTAATAATAAGTGAATACTAGAAGGTTTTATAGTACAATTAGACGACACAGATGTTATATGAAAGAGGAGGATATCATATATATGTTGAACTATAACAGAAACAAAATAATAAGGATGAGTGGGGTTGAACCTGAATCAATTGTAGATGGTCCCGGTTTTAGATATGCGGCATTCGTCCAAGGGTGTAATCACGCATGCCCAGGATGTCATAACCCGCAGACACATGATTTCAATGGTGGTTATGATGTTACAGTAGGTGAAGTATTTGATGATATAGTTCAAAACCCTCGCATCAAAGGAGTTACCTTTTCAGGAGGTGAACCTTTTGAACAGGTGGATGCTTTACTTGAGCTTGCCAAAGCAATAAAAGCAAATGGGCTTAACTTAATGTGTTATTCCGGTTATACATATGAGGAGCTTCAAGACAGACATGATATGGCAACGGATAGGTTGCTTGAAATGCTAGATATTCTTGTAGACGGCAGATTTGTTGAAAGTCTTAAAAATCTTGAGCTTGCATACAGAGGATCTGAGAATCAAAGAGTTATCGATATGAATAAGACGAGAACTGATGGCAAAGTAGTGCTGTATCAGTCAGGGTTTGGAGTGGAGCTGTAAATAAATGAAAATTGAACTTGTTGCAACAGCAACTTTTGGGCTGGAAGCAGTCGTAAGAAGAGAGATAGAAGCACTTGGATATAAGGTGCTCAAAACCGAGGATGGCAAAGTTACATATCTTGGTGATGAAAAATCGATTGTGAGGTCCAACCTGTGGCTCAGAACGGCGGATAGAGTTTATGTTCGTATGGGAGAATTTACTGCAACTACATTTGAAGAGTTGTTTCAACAAGTGAAGGCAATACCTTGGGAAAATTACATCTCACCTGACGGCAGGTTTCCTGTTGTCGGTACATCTGTAAAGTCAGAACTTCATAGTGTGCCGGCTTGCCAGAGCATAATCAAGAAAGCTGTGGCATCAAGACTGGGAGAGTTTTATTTTGAGAGAGTTATGCCTGAGACGGGAGCAGAATACAGAATAAGATTTTCCGCACTTAAGAATAAATTTACTATAATGATAGATACAAGCGGAGCCGGTCTTCATAAGAGAGGTTACCGTATTAAAGATGTAGCGGCTCCGATTAAAGAAACTTTAGCAGCTGCAATCGTTCAATTAAGCTTCTACAGACCTGATAAAATCCTTGTGGATACTTGCTGTGGATCGGGGACAATCCCAATAGAGGCTGCGATGATAGCAAGAAATATAGCGCCGGGCCTTGGTCGAACATTCTCATCCACTGATTGGGATATAATTCCTGCTAATATATGGAAAGAAGAGAAGAAACTCGCTTATGAAGCAGGAGATTTTGAATCAGAGCTTCGAATAAAAGCTATGGATATCGATTCCAATGCAATTAAGGCTGCCAAAGCAAATGCCGATGAAGCAGGTCTACTTGATGATATAGAATTCGTATGTATGGACATGATGAAATGGAAGCCAGAAGGTGAATATGGAGTTATAATAACAAATCCTCCTTACGGAGAGCGTATTGGTGAGAAGAAGGATATTGAGAGAATATATACAAAACTGGGAAAAGTTCTGACAGAACACCCCACATGGTCGATGTTCATGATAACAACAGATAAAGAGATAGAAGAAAAGTTCTTCGGTCGCAAGGCTGACAGAAGACGCAAATTATATAACGGAAGGCTTGAGACACAGCTATATCAATATCACGGCACAAAGCCTAAGAGGGAGAAAAAAGATGAATAAACGCGAATTCTACTATCCTTCTCTTGATGGAAGGACTCAAATCCATGCTATAGCATGGGAACCTGAAGGAGAACCAAAGGCCGTACTACAAATAATTCATGGCATGGTTGAATTTATAGATAGGTATGATGATTTCGCAAGATTTATGACTAAACATGGCTTCTTGGTTGTGGGCGAAGATCATCTTGGACACGGCGAATCGGTAATATCAGACAAATATCACGGCTATTTTGGAGAAAAAGGTAATGCTTGGATTATAGGAGATATACATAATCTAAGGAAAAAGATTCAGGAAGAAAATCCGGACAAACCTTATCTTATGCTTGGTCACAGTATGGGATCTTTTCTTGTAAGACAGTATATAACTGAAAATAATGCAGAATATGCAAATGGATTATCAGGTGTGATTGTAATGGGGACAGGCTGGCAGCCACAACCTCTTATTAAAATCGGAAAAGCGATATCCAAACTCCTTGGTGTTAAGAAGGTTGGAAAGAAGGCTCCACTTCTTGATGCAATGGCTTTTGGTTCTTATCTTAAACGCATCAAGAATCCAAAAACAACTCAAGATTGGTTGACAAGAGATAACAACGTTGTCGAATGGTACTTAAACGAGCCTTGGTGTACTTTTAAGTTTACTCCGAATGCCTATTACCACATGTTTGCAGGTATGCTCAAAGCTCATGATATCAACAGAATGAAGTTTCTCCCTGAAGGACTACCTCTTCTGTTCTGCTCAGGAGCAGAAGATCCTGTAGGTGGTTGGGGTGAAGGGGTTCGTAAGACTTACATGGTATATACAGATAATACGGAATGTAAAACAGATATTAGAATCTATCATGATGATAGGCATGAAATATTAAATGAGCTGGACAAAGAACAGGTATATGATGATATGCTTGAGTTCCTGAATACATGTGTAGCATAGAGAATGTCATACACAGTTGATTTGGTAATAAGAATTATGGTTGCCACAGCGCTTGCCGTTATATTTGGTAACGGTAGTGTTGTGGCATTCAATAATATAAAGCCGTCGTGGTTTGCGGACTATCCCGATGCAAAAGATATAAGAAATACCGGCAGTAACAGTAAAGAAAAAAATATCGCAGATAAAGAAAAAACTCTTCCTCCAAAGCTTGTTGAAGCCGACAGTAACGGAAGGCAAAGATTGCCAAGTACACCTTGGAAATTTGCATTTGTGGGATATTTTGGAATTGTCGGAATATATTTGGCTATCAGAGGCGGCAGCGTCGAATATGAGATCTATGTTATGTGTGTACTCTTTGTGCTTCTTGAGATGTCTATATGCGATTACTTGTATATGGTAGTTCCGGATCAGTTCAGTATAGCTCTTGCACTTATGTCTGTCGTTTTTGCAGGGTATTATGAGAACTGGTGGGAACCGATTGCCGGAGCAGGTATCGGTCTGCTCCTGTCTTTGTCTATACTCGGCCTGGGGCTTTTGATATACAAGACAGGTTCTATAGGTGGAGCGGATATCAAATTCTTTACATGTATGGGATTGATTGCCGGTAGAGGAGGCATTGTAATTATTTTTATACTTACAACTATCTTTTTTGCTATACAATCTGTAGTCAGGATATCTATGGGAAAGGGCACAATCAAAGACTCCATGGCAATGCTCCCGGCGGGCTGCATGGCTTGTACAATATATTTTTTGTTTCTGTGGAATGTATGGGAAATATGGATTTTATAATGGGCAAGAACATTTTGATTACAATAGAATACGATGGCACAAATTTCTCAGGATGGCAGAAACAGCCTAATGTAAGGACTGTTCAAGGCGAGATTGAGTATGTTCTTAGATACATTACAGGCGAAGATGTTAGCATACATGGAACGAGCAGGACTGATGCCGGTGTACATGCTCTTGGGCAGTGTGCGTCTTTGGAATGGAACTCAAGTATGCCTATAGAAAAACTTCTTGAGGTCATGAACAGAAGGTTCGGTGTAGCCGGAACGGGCAGATCCGGAGCGGGTGGAGATATACGTATAGTATCTGTAGAAGAAAAGCCCGAGGGTTTTCATGCAAGATATTCTTGTACCGGCAAGACATATAGATACATTATTGACAAAACAAGAGATATATTTATCAGAAATAGTGTTTTCCAATATCCCGGTGCAGATAAGCTAGATATAGGAAGAATGCAAAAAGCAGCAAAAGAAATCATAGGCACGCACGATTTTAAGTGTTTTGAGACATCAGGAGGAACACCAAGGGAAACAACTGTCAGAACTATATACAGCTTGACGATAGAAGAAGATGATACAAATATAGTGATTGAGGTAACCGGGGACGGGTTTTTATACAATATGGTGAGAATTATAGTCGGAACACTTATTGAAGTCGGAGAAGGAAAAAAATCACCTGATGAAATAAAACAAATAATAGAAAGCCGAAATAGAGGCAATGCAGGATTCACAGCACCGCCTCAAGGTTTATATCTTAAGGAAATATTTTTTGGAGAGGAAGAGACCTGTGTATAAAGTAAGAATTGACAAGTTCGAAGGGCCTTTTGATTTGTTGGTTTATCTGCTTGAGAATGCCAGAATGGATATATATGATATCAAGGTCGCAGAAATTACCGAACAATACATAGAATATCTCAAGGAGATGGAGGAGTTCAATCTTGAAGTGAGCAGCGAATTTATCGTTCTTGCTGCTGTTTTGATTAGGATGAAATCCTATATGCTTTTGCCTCGTGTTACTGACACGGGAGAGGTAATGATTGAAGAAGATCCAAGAGCTGAGCTCGCCGGCAGGCTTAGTGAATATGTCAGGATTAAGAAAATAGCTACCATTCTCAAAGATCGTGAGGAAGCTAACTATGCAATTTACGAGAAACCTGCTGAGGATATGTCGAAGTATTTAGATGATCCCGATGAAATTCTATTGGCAAGCGAGGATCAGATGGTTAGTGCATTTATTCTTTTCCTAACTAAGAAGAGGAAAGTTGAAGAGGTTACAAAGAGGTATCAAAGTGTTCGTAGAGAAAAAGATTCTATAGAATCGAGAATAAGCTATATGGTTAAAAAACTCGAACTGAAATTCAAAGAGGGAAAAGGAAGGATACCCTTCAAAGAACTCTTGCCTGACGATGCGGATAAATACGATGTAACGCTTTCATTTATGTCGTTACTATCGATGATTAAGCAGCAAACGTGTGATGCTGAACAGGATAAAAATTTCGGACCAATAACAATTACCAGGAAGGAGACACAGAATGTACAGCAATAAAACAATGAAGTCTGCTCTTGAGACTATGATGTTTATGCTTGGAGAGCCGCTCGAAGTTAAGGATGCAGCACAGATACTTGAGTCCGATAAGGATATAGTGAGAGGCCTCTTTAAGGAATTACAAAACGAATACGATCAAGAGGGTCGGGGAATAAGAATACGTCAGATTGAAGATTCCTTCGGATATGTTACATTTGCTGAAAACGAAATCTTTGTCGAGAAGCTATGTACACCTGTAAGAGTCAAGAAGCTGTCTCAGGCTGCACTTGAAGTACTCGCAATAATAGCTTATAGACAACCTGTTACACGATCTGAAATTGATTCAATAAGAGGTATCAAGAGCGAGAGAGTAATAGATGGACTTTTGGATAAGGACTTAATAGAGGTTAAAGGGCGTTCAGAAGGTATAGGCAGACCGCTGATATATGCAACGACAAAAGAGTTCCTTAAGAAATTTGGGTTTGAATCGCTCAAAGACTTGCCTGAGGTTGCAGAATATGAGGAGCTGAGAAGAAATCCTGATGAGGAAGATTTTAGCGGACAGCTTAGCATAGATTTTAATGATAGTGAGAGATAATGAGAATTAATAAATACATTGCGGCAGCAGGAATAACAAGCAGAAGAAAAGCCGATGAATTGATAGAGGCGGGTAGAGTCAGAGTTAATGAACAGGTTCTGAAAAATCCCGGTTATCATGTTGAAGAAGGTGATCGAATTGAAGTAGACGGTAGCTTAATCAAGCCTGTTAACAAGAAGGTGTACTATCTTCTTAATAAGCCAACAGGCTATGTGACATCTACTTACGATAAGGAAGGCAGGCCGACGGTAATGGAGCTTATGCCTGACAGCACGAGGGTTTTTCCTGTAGGCAGATTGGATTATAATACATCAGGACTGCTCATAATGACAAACGATGGTGAACTTTCAAATAAGCTAATGCATCCCTCTAATGAGTTTGAAAAAAAATACCTCGTCAGAGCCTATGGAACTATAACCAGAAAAGAAGCGGCAAAACTTGCAAGAGGTATAGATATAGGGGGCTTTGTCACATCTCCTGCAGAGGTAAAGCTGATTAGGCACGATAAGAATTCAACTGTTGCAGAAATTACAATCCACGAAGGGAAGAATCGTCAAGTGAGGCGCATGTTCAAAGCAATCGGTCATCCGGTCGAAGAACTGTCTCGCATCGGACTTGGCAATTTAACAATAGGAAAACTGGCACCGGGACAGTTTCGTAAACTTGGACCAGCAGAAATAGAGAATCTTAAGAAAATATAAATAAAACACCTGTGACGAATAAATAGATTCATCACAGGTGTTTTATGTTATAGAGGAAAAACTATTCTCCTAAGTATGCTTTCTGGACTCGAGGATCGCTGAGAAGGGCCTTGCCTGAGCCGGCCATTGAGATAACGCCTGACTCCATAACATAGGCATAATCAGAAATATCAAGTGCCGCTTTTGCGTTTTGCTCTATCAGAAGAACGTTAACTCCTTCTTCTTTAATCTTCTGAATTACCGAGAAAATATCTTTAATAACCAGGGGAGCGAGTCCAAGAGAAGGCTCATCGAGCATAAGCAGTCTTGGCTTTGACATAAGAGCTCTCGCTACAGCCAGCATCTGCTGTTCACCGCCCGAAAGGGTGGCGCCAAGCTGCCAAGTTCTTTCGGCAAGCCTTGGGAAGAGGTCATAAGCTATCTCCCTGTCTTTCGCTATAGCTACTTTATCTTTGCGAAGATAAGCTCCGACAGAAAGGTTTTCATCGACAGTGAGGTCAGGGAAAATCTTTCTTCCTTCAGGGCATAGAATAATTCCGCTATTGACAATATCCTTTGTTTTCATTCCAGTAATGTCGGTATTATCCCAGTAGACATGTCCGGTAGATTTTGATACAAGACCCATTATAGCCTTAAGTGTTGTTGATTTGCCTGCGCCATTTGCACCGATAAGGGATATTATCTTTCCATCGGGTACATCTATATCTATTCCACGAAGGGCGTGGATACCTCCGTAATGCACATTTAAGTCTCTGATTGCTAACATTATTCATCGCCTCCAAGATATGCTTCAATTACAGCAGGATTTGCCTGAATTTCGGCAGGAGCGCCGTCTGCTATCTGTCCACCGTAATTGAGCACGTATATGTGTTCGCAGATTCCCATTATAACCTGCATATGATGCTCAATCATAAGTATGGAGAGATCAAATTTATCTCTTATTTCTCCTATGAAGTGCATCAGCTCATCGGATTCTTGAGGATTCATCCCCGCTGCCGGTTCGTCGAGCAAGAGTATAGTTGGATGAGTTGCAAGAGCTCTTGCAATTTCTAAATGCCTTTGTTTTCCGTAAGGAAGGGAAGTTGAGATATCGTCTTTGTTCTCGTAAAGTCCAACTTTTCTCAAGAGAACGAGAGCTTCTTCTCTCATAGCTTTTTCTTCATTGCGAGCTTTTTTGCTTCTGAAAGTTGCACCAAAAACAGTTTCTTCTTGATTCATGTGCATTGCAACGAGGACATTCTCGAGAACCGTCATACCCTTAAATAGCCTGATATTCTGGAACGTTCTTGCCACTCCAAGCTTTGTTACCTTGTCAGGTAACATAGTCTGGGATTTGGTATATTTGCCTAAGTTTCGACCTTTATACTCTTCTTTCATCTTTCCCTTAGGATAATTCTCAATTACGATATTGCCGTTAATTTCGACTGCACCGTTTGTCGGTTCATACACACCTGTAATACAGTTGAAAGCAGTTGTCTTTCCTGCGCCGTTAGGACCGATAAGTCCCAGTATTTCATTCTTATGGAGAAGCAAGTTGAGGTTATCAACCGCTACAACTCCGCCGAATTGCATAGTTAAATCGGATAGTTTAAGCACTACTTGTCTGTTATCCATTACTTACCCTCCTTATCGAATACTATTACCTGATCCGAGATTGGAAGAGGGGTAAAGAGAGGTGTTCCCGAAGCTTTCTTATAATCAGAATCTGCTTTTTCTTGCTTTAATCTTGCCTTGGCGTCAGATTTTGCCATACGAGCTTTTTTCTTTGATACCAACTTGGATTTGAGTTTATTAGGCCAGTTCTTTATAGCTTGAGGACGAGTCAGCCACCAGTTGACAAACCGATTCCAACTGAATTCCTTATCACCCATTATTCCTTTGGAGTAGAAGAGAACGACAAGCATTATCATGATAGCGAAAATTACCTTACGGAATCCAGAGCGCATAAGATCGGAAGAAATTCCGAGCCAGCTGCCTGAGTCAAGACCTCTGAGCCACCACTCTGAACAAGCAATGAAAAGAAATGCTCCTATTATTGAGCCTGAGATAGAACCTATACCTCCTATAACAACTATAAGCAGAATTTCATATGTCATTTGTGTCGTAAATGGGGTTGCACTTATCGTTGACTGAAACATTGCGAGAAGAGAGCCACTTATTCCGGCAAAGAATGATGAAATTACAAAGGACAATTCTTTGTGTTTAAATAAGTTGATTCCCATAGCCTCGGCTGCAATCTCGTCGTCTCTTATTGCCTTAAATGCTCGACCGTACGTTGAATTGAGCAGCAGTAATATAATCGTAATGCAAATTCCGGCAATTACAACAGGAAAAATAGCAGAATGATAAGTTGTATATTTACGCAGAACATTAGAACCGTTAGTGACAGGTCCAAGAGTGTTCCACTGGAAGAATGCACGAAGAATCTCGGCAAAACCGAGTGTAGCAATTGCAAGATAGTCTGATTTGAGTCTTAGTACAGGGATGCCAATCAGGTAAGCAACGATTGCAACCAGGATGCCGGCAAAAATTATTGGGATAAATAATCCGAGATAGTGACCAACAACTCCTATTTTGCTTTCCAGTACTTCTACGATTGACCACTTAATGATACCACCGCCGAAATATTGATATACTGCATCGTGTGATGCCGAAGGTATTGTGAAAATCGCATATGTGTAAGCACCCATTAACATGAATCCGGCTTGTCCGAGAGAGAATAAACCCGTAAAACCGTTAAGAAGATTCATAGATGCAGCAACAAGGGCGAATATAGAACCTTTTTCAATTACTGTTATCAGCATTCGCCAAGATGATCCGGATGAAATAACATTGTCACCTACGAACACTAATATCAGGAATAGTGCAATAGATATAGTGGTAAGGGCAGCTTTTATTTTGTTGTTTAACTGAATTTTCATTTTGCCCTCCTATACCTTATCAATATCCTTCTCACCAAAGAGACCTGTAGGTTTAACCATAAGGATTATAATGAGAAGAACGAAAGTGAATGCATCTGAGAATGTGGTCCAGCCTGTTCCCTTGACGATGTTTTCGGCGATACCGATAACAAATGCACCAAGAACGGCTCCCGGTACCGATCCTATTCCTCCAAATACCGCAGCTACAAAAGCTTTGAGTCCCGGCATGGCACCGGACATAGGGTTGATTCCTGTATAATTGGAGAAGAAGAGCACAGAACCGATTGCGGCAAGACCGCATCCGATAACGAAAGTAACCGTTATAACTCTATTGATATCAATTCCCATTAGGGAAGAAGTTTCAAAGTCACGTGAAACTGCACGCATAGCCATTCCAATTTTTGTATGCTGGATAAGCATTACCAGCAGAAATACAAGAAGAATGGTAAGAAACGGGGTTATTATTGTAACCATTTTGGTGGTCGCCGGACCGATTGATACCGCTCTTTGAAGCAATGCGATAGCAGGGTATGTTTTAGTGAGACCGCCTGTGATATAGAGGGCAAAGTTCTGCAGGAGATATGAAACACCTATAGCAGAAATCATAATAGACATACGAGGTGCAGTTCGCAAAGGCCTGTACGCTATCTTCTCGATTGTGGTTCCAAGGATAATGGCAAATAAAATAACCAAAACAATGGAAACCCATAAAGGCAGGGTTGTGATCAGATAGACCATAATAAGTCCGGACCACATAAAAATATCGCCATGAGCGAAGTTGATGAGCCTTAGGATACCGTAAACCATCGTGTACCCAATGGCAATCAGTGCATATTGACCGCCTACTGCAATTCCTGCAAGTATGTACGGTAGCCAAGTGTGTAAAAATCCCATATTATCTCGCTTTTCTAAAAAATACGGGAAGCCGCGAGGGCTTCCCGCTCATATATGATTTTGACTATTAAAGTGAAAGTAAGTTTTAATTTGCAGATTGCTTCTTAACAAATTCCCAAGTGCCTGTAGTTGTATCACATCTCTTAACGAAAGCTTCTGACTTGTTAGCATCACCTGTCTTGTTAAAAGAAACATCGCCGCAGACAAGTCCGGTTACTTTGAGAGAAGGAAGTGCCTTAAGAACATCGGCAGGGTCTTTAGAGCCTGCTGCCTTGAAGGCTTCGAGAGCTACGAAGTAAGCATCGTGACCAAGGGCTGTTACTGCTGCAAGGTCAGTATTACCACCGTTGTTGGTAATAGCATCTGAATCTTCTTCCATCCAGGCCTTGATACCTTTGTCGAATTCAGGATTTCCGCCTTCTTGATAGAAGGTTGTTACAACGACTTCAACATTCTTGCCCTTAGCTGCTCCGGTAATTACGTTGGAGTCCCAAGTATCGCCGGCTAATATAGGCATACCGAGAGCCTGAGCTTCGGCTTGGTCGATGATAAGAGCTGCAGCTTCTGTTGATACAGGGCTGAAGAAAACATCGCAGCCGGCTTTCTTAGCATTAGCTACATATGAAGTAAAGTCAGAGTTCTTGTCAGGGAACTGCTCTTGAACAACTTCTCCACCTAGGTTCTTGAAAGCTTCTACGAAGTAGTTAACAAGACCAACAGAGTAGTCATCACCTAGCTTGGATAGACAATATGCTTTTCTCATTCCATTCTCATAAGCATAGTTGGCAAGAACGGTGCCTTGGAAAGGATCGAGGAAGCAGATTCTGAAGTATTCATCACAGTCGGCTGTTACCTGAGGGTTTGTGCATGAAACACCGATAGCAGGCATGCCGGCTTCAGAGAAAGTGTCAGCTGCTGCAATGGATACGCCTGAACCGTATGAGCCCAAAACAATGGAGACATCCTTTGAAACAAGGTTCTGTGCAGCTGTTACAGCCTTAGAGTTATCTGATTCATTGTCAACGATAACGAGTTCAACATTGTACTCTTTGTCGCCGATTTCAACTGTTGGCTGGATTGAATTAGCATATTGCATACCCAGCACTTCCTGTTTTCCACCTGCTCCATTGTCTCCGGATGCAGGTTCAAACACACCGATTCTTATTGTATCTTCATCAGAACCGGAACCGCCACATCCAACAAAAGCTGTCATCGCCAGCAGAAGGATAAGAGATAAAACCGTAAATTTTTTCATTAGTGACTCCTCCTATAAATTTCCCAATTATTTCAAATATATTGAATGGTCCAATTGTACACTACATACGGACAAATTCCAAGCATAGACATCAAATTTAGGCATTTTCAAACAAAAAAACCGGCGAAGTGTCCGCCGGCTACGCACAAGGACGAATAGAAGTCCTTATAAGTCGGACATTAAGTTTTTGCCCTTGCTTGCACGTATATATGCTTCTATTATATCGACTGCTCCATCAACACCTGAACGACTGGTATTGATAAGAAGATCATATGCATCACGATGTCCCCATTTGTTATCAGTATAGAATTCATAGTATCTTCGACGCTGTTTATCCGTTTGAATGACAAACCTTTCCATACTATATTCGTCATATTTGTTTTCAAGATCATTTTCCTTGTGCAGAGCAAGTTTTCTCTTAATACGATC
>JAAYIA010000052.1 GCA_012735145.1 Clostridiales bacterium
ATTCATCATGATCTTCAACGAAGCACATATGCCTTGAATTAGCAAACATATGCCATTCGGCACCAGGAATATTGTCATACATATCCTTAGCTACGATAGGTGAACAAAGGTCTTCTGCTCCGTTTAGAATTATGCAAGGGACATCAATATCTTTCATCTTGTCCTTGTAATTGTAGTCCTTTAAAGAGCCTGATGGTGTGAATTCATTGTCTCCCCAGCCGTATACATACGCTTCGCTACCTGATTTCTTAGGTCTTCTAAGACACTCAGGATCATCTTCGGTAGGCGTGCTGTTACAGTATCTCTCCATAAATTCCGCATTTGCCTTATCATAAGCTTCTCCACTGAAATTTCCTGTTCTTTCAGCTTCTGCTATAGCTTCCTGTGTTTCCTTTGAAAGGTATTTCATCCTTCTGTGATGCTCTGCAGACCAGATATCATTATACGCAAGTGTGCTTGACATGATAAACGACTTTACTCCCTTAGGGTCATAATCGCAAGCATAAATAAAGCACATCATTCCGCCCCATGATTGTCCCAGAATGTGGCATTCATCCAGTCCAAGATGTTCTCTTAATGCAAGCAGCTCGTTCATCCATGTTTCCTTATTCCAAAGCTCAGGATGTCCATCCAGATAAGAATTACCACAACCAATTTGGTCATACATAATCAGCTGTCTATCATCCATATCTGCAATATGATCGAGAACCTCGAAATAGTTGTGAGTCGATCCCGGTCCACCATGAAGCAAGATTAAAGGTGCTTTTCCGTTATCTTTGCGTTCGCCAACTATTCTGTAATAAGTCTCGTGTCCGAGATATGGCATATAGCCTTCAGTGATTTTTGCCATTGAATTATTCTCCTTTTTTGTTTGTTTTATATTGCATTATATTTTGCACAAAATTTATCAAGATCCTTAATTAAAGCTTTGTCTGAAACTTTTAGATTTCTTCTGTAGCTTCATATAGATATTTCTTTGTTTCCTCATCAACCCGAGTTTCAAGAACAGTTCTGATTTCCTTGTGATAAGCGTTCACCCATGCAAGCTCTTCTTGAGTAAGCAGTTCTTTGTTAATAGCTTCTCTTTCGTACGGACAAATCGTGATGTTTTGCAGTCTCATATCACCATTGCCTTTGTCAACGAAAACGACTTCGTTTTCAATTCTTATTCCGTATTCACCATCGACATAGAATCCCGGTTCATCTGACATAATCATTCCCGGCTTTAGTTCTATCGGCTTTGCAATTCTTCTCAGGATATTCGGACCTTCGTGAACGCAGAGGACGTGACCGACACCATGTGCAAGACCATGTGTGAATTCCATGCCAACATCTCTCATAGGTTGTCTAATTCTCTTGTCAAGTTCGACTCCATCCATATCCTTATTAACTTCCATAAGCATCATTACAAGATGTGACTTGAGTACATATGTGTAGTTGTCAATCATTTCCTGTGTCAAAGGGCCAACAGCAATTGTCCTTGTGATATCTGTTGTTCCGTCCAAATACTGTCCGCCGGAGTCCAGTAACAGGAAGCTTTCAGGCTTGATTGTTGCATTAGTTTCCTCTGTAGGTGCGTAGTGAACGATTGCACCATTCGGACCGTATCCTGCTATCGTTTCAAAACTGATGTCGAAGCATCCTTCCTGTTCCAAGCGGCGTGCTTCAACATAATCAGCCGCATCTATCTCAGTAAGATTACCTGTACCCGCATTTTTCTTAAGCCATGCAATAAACTGAACCATAGCAGCTCCATCTTTAATGTGTGCATTTGTTGTACTCTTTATCTCATGTTCATTCTTAATTGCTTTCTTCAAAGTAACAGGTGTATTTTCGTCGATTAAGTTGTCATCACCAACTACCTTCTGACAAATCTTAACAAGAGAGAAGCTCGCAGAGTTCTTGTTGAGCCAGAGCTTCTTGTCTGCAGGAACTTCTGTCAATGCCTTACCTATGTCGTCATAATTTTCAACCTTAACAAAGTCAAGAGATTCAGGTAGCTTTCCAGGAACAGCACCTTCCATAACAAATAGTCTTACTTCATCTTGACTTAGAAGCGTATACGCAAAGAACACTGGGGTATAGCTCACATCGTTTCCCCTAAGGTTGAACAGCCAAGCAGTGTCCATAAGGTCAGTCAAAAGGAGATAGTCAGCTCCTTTAGCTTTCATGTCTGCCCTTATAGAGCTTATCTTCTCCTCGGCAGTCAATCCAACACTTTCAATTGGGAGTTCAAATACCTTCGAAGCCTTAAGCTCTGGTCGGCTAACCCATACTAGGTCAACCAGATCTTTATCTGCTTTGATCTTAACATCGTATTTTGCAAGCTTTTCTTCAAGAGCAAGACCTGTAGCGGCAGGAAGAACTCTACCATCAAAACCTAAGATACATCCCCTATTTCTTGCCGCATACTCTTCAAGAAATTCCTCAATTGTCGGAACTCCTGGTTCTGCAATTCGCATGAGTTCAATCTCTGTATCTGCTAACTGAGTTTCCGCTTGAAGGAAATATCTTGAGTCTGTCCATAAATAAGCGCCTTCATCATTTACAATAAGTTCTCCTGCTTCACCTGTAAGATTAGTCATGAACTCTCTACATTTAAAGAAATCGCTTACATATTCCGAGCTATGATAATCCCCTGATGGAACATAATATATATCTATTGCATTCTCATGCATCTTTTCCCTTAAATTCAGTATTTCTTTCTTCATTTTCTAATTCCTCCTTGTAAGAATTTCGACGTTTTTATAAATTTCAGCAACAATAAAACAGCCCCTTCGAAAAGAGTCTGTTTTGTTTAAAAATATATAAATTTTTGAATATTGAATACATACTGATAAACTGCCTGCTTCGTTAAAAAAATCACTTTCACTTACTACTGTGTCAGTATATGCCTTGTTTATCAATATATCAAGAAGTTATAGAGTTTTTTTGTTAAATATTAGTCTATAAATTGTATGTATATATGCACAATTTATCTCGCAATACTACACTGCGTTTTAGGTGAAACCCCATATACATTAAAGGACTTGAACCAAAGGAATTTATTCAAGTATACTCTTACAATCCCTGAATCAATCTGGAGGTTTTTTGAAAGGAAGAGTTTCATACCATCTTCTGTTTCATATATTTCATATTTTTTGCCGAGTGAGTTCGCAACACTTTCTGACACAACCCTTGTGTCTATAGCCGTATGGGCTCCTGTTCAACAGTACTCCTCATATGCGGTCAAAGCAACACCGGCTGCTTTACTTTCCTTTATATAAGTCTTTAGTTTATCTGAAAATATTATTTTCATTTATAGAATCTCCTTTCATATCAATATTCCAATTCCAAAATTGTATTGTCTAATTTGAAATTTTATTCGTTTTGTATTATATATGAATACTATCATTATTATTTTTCTCTATCTGTGATGAAGTCACCAATGAATTTTTGAATAGTTTAATCAAAAAAACGTTAACGGGCACTGCCGTTAACGTAAATATGTGGTGCGGATGAAAGGACTCGAACCTTCACGATGTTACTCACACGGACCTGAACCGTGCGCGTCTGCCAATTCCGCCACATCCGCATATTATGGCGTACCAACAATAGGTACGCCATACATTTTTATAATACTAAACCAACATATAGAGAATTGAATTAAGTGAAATCTTAATTAATCCTCATCTTCTTCAGCCATAATAGCTTCAAACTCAGCAGCTGCAGCATCAAATTCTTCTTCTGACTCTATCTCGTTGATTTCGAATTCTTCATCATTAGCCTGCTTGTATTCATAGATGTAGACATCATCAGTTTCGTCATCAGGTGCAAGAGCTATATATTCCTTATCGTTTAGCTCAAATGTTCCCATAACATAACAATCTACTGCTGTGTCGTCATCAAACTCTAAAGTGATAACATCCTCTTCTTCTTCGATATCTACATTCTTGATTTCATCTGACATAACGCAGTTCTCCTTTCTTGAAATGCTCTGTAAATATAACATTAAAATATTACGATTTCAAGGGCTACGCCAATATATTGCTCCATAACTTTACTTATTATCGTCAAAGAATTTTTTTATTTCTTCGGCAACCCTGCTGTTTATACCCTTTACAGAAATAAGTTCCTCGTATGAGGCTCTCTTAATTGCGTCAATATTACCAAACTTCGCCAGCAATTCTGTTCTTCTCTTGCTCCCAACGCCAGGGATTTCTTCTAAGACAGACTTTATCATCTTCTTTCCTCTGATACCTGACATATATGTTATTGCAAACCTATGAACCTCTTCCTGGATATTGCCGCAATATGTAAATAGTAACTTTCTATCTTTGAGATTAATCTCACTGCCATCCTCGAAAACTATAGCTCTTGTTCTGTGAAAATCATCCTTCGCAAGACCGACAACAGGAATAGCCATACGAAAAGCATCTATTACAGCTTTTGCGGCTCTAACCTGCCCAATTCCTCCGTCTACAAAGATAATATCCGGATATTGATTAAATCCTCTATCTCCCTCGATGCCCCTCTTTAATCTCCTATATATAACCTCTCTAATGCTGCCATAGTCGTCTCCTTCTGATGTTCTTATCTTAAACTTACGATAGTCATTCCTAATAGGCATCCTTCCTTCATAGACAACCATAGCTCCTACGGTGTCAAGGCCATTCAAATTGGAAATATCGTAAGCTTCAGCCCTATACTCTCTTTCATCGTCATTCTGTATTAGCATTGGTGGATTACCGCTTATGCTGCACGCTCTTTCGATAATCTCTCCCACTTCTTGTCTAAGCTTATCTTTACGATCTATTTCCCTTTCTGCTCTATCATCGAGAGTTTTTGCAAGCTCTATAGAGTCTTCAGAGGCAAGTTTCAGTAAAGCCTTCTTCTCCCCTCTCTCGGGTATAAGAAAGTTCGTTTTATGCATAACATCGTTTCCCGATTCTGCATTTTCCATATTGACTTTATTAAGGACCTGCTCCAGCAGAGCTTCATCTTCTATATGGCAAGGTACAATAATCTCTCTCGGAAGCATGGTCAAATCTAGATAATGCTGCTTCACAAAAAAACTAAGAAGTTCACTCGATGTTATAGCTCCGTTCAGTAAGTCTTGACTATAGCTTGGCTCTTCTCTTAAATATGATATCTCCCTACCATTCAACTTCCCGTCTCTTACTTTATACTGTGCGACAACCTGAGTCTTATAAGTTATAACAGGCACTAGAATATCAATATCCCTATCTTTAACCATTGAGGCTCTCTGTGTTTCCCCCAGCTGCCTTAGAGACGTTATATAGTCCCGATATTTTGCAGCTTCCTCGTACTCCATTTTTTCTGATGCTTCATTCATCTTTTTCTCAAGGGAAACGATAAGGCCAGCATCGCGACCACTCAAGATATCTATAACCTCATCGATCATTTTCCTGTATTCGCTCTTTTCAATCTCTCCGATACAAACACCTTTGCATTTACCAATAAAGTAGTTAAGACAAGGTCTTACGCCTGGTCTAAAAGTTGTCTGGCGACATTTCTTAAGGGGATATATCTCGTCAATCATCTTAATAATGCGTAAGATTGCCCCGGAATTTGAATAAGGTCCGAAGTATTGATTTCCGTCACGTAACAGCCTTCTTGTCCTGATAATCCTCGGAAATTCTTCATTTGTTGTTATCTCAATATAGGGGTAAGTCTTATCATCTTTAAGTAAAACATTGTATTTCGGTCTGTATTTCTTGATAAGATTACATTCCAATATGAGAGCTTCCACCTCCGTTGCACAAGTTATATAATCGAACTCAGCAATATTGGAGACCAAAGCTCTCACTTTAGGATCGGCTTTAGAAACATTTCGGAAATATGAGCGTACACGGCTCCTTATATTAACCGCTTTGCCCACATATATGACTTCACCAAGACTATCCTTGTGCATATAAATCCCCGGACTTGCAGGAAGTTTCTTAAGTTCCTCTTCAATAACAAACATTTTTACTTCTTATCTTTCTTCTTACTCCTATCGTCGTGAGCCACATCGTTATCGTAAAAATTACTATACGTCCAATCACGTTTTCTTCTGTACGCATCGAGAGCCATTTGTTTGCGTGCCAGCTCCTCGATTTTACGTCTTCTCATATATTCTCGACGTTTCGCTCTGCTTCGCCTTACATTTACTATTCTTAATACAAGGAATGCCATTGCAAATAAGAACAAACAAATAAGGACAAATCCGAAATTGGAAATATATATCTTAGATGGGAACCAGCCCTTTGCAACGTCTTTCTTTATGACTAGGTCAACTGTCCCCTTAAGTTCATCTGCTACAAATATCTGAAACTCTCCTACCTTCTGACCTTTTTTGACAGGAGCTTCCACATCACTTTGAACGACAATTTTCGTCTTTACGAGATCTGTACTACCCTCCGGTGGAATATATGCGAATCCTTTTGCTTCAGTATAAACAGGAAGCTTTGTCACAGCACCTCCGCGGATACTAACCCTTCCTACTTTTTTATCAGCCTTAACAATCGTATGCCTTGCAACCTTACTATACCCGTATTCGAACAAATCTCTAGCATCAACTGCCCCTGTATCTTGATTGCCGTCGAGAATGATTACGATTAACTGCATATCATCCATACGAGCTATCCCCGCAATTTGCATACTATAGTCAATTGTACCGCTTATTCCGCTTTGAATATATTTGTACGTTGTCCCTTTATTTTTCAACAGAGGATTCGCTGTTTCTAAAGTAATACTTCTTGATTTATTTTTTTTCTTATTAGACTTAGCTTCTAATTTGAAAGATTCAATTTCAGACAAACTTTTTATTTCATCATACCTTATTGCCGCTTGTGCAATAATTGCACAGTCAGCTGCAGTCGAATATTGACCTGTACCATACGCTCCGCTCGGATTATTGAAATGAGTATCCATCAGACCAAGCTCGGTTGCTTTTGCATTCATTTCATTTACGAAAATTTTGCGGTTTGATGCACTATATGTCGCAAGAGCTTCTGCAGCTTGATCAGAATTTCCGATTAGCATTGCTTTGATAAGGTCTCCGACCTCTATGTTTTCTCCCTGCTTGAAGGTATCTCCATATTTTGCAAGCTCTTTGGTGATACTTACAGAATTTTTTAATTCAGTACTGTTATACATGTTGTCAATAATAACCATTGCAGTCATATACTTCGTAACGCATCCAGGCTGAAGCTTTCTCTTGGATCGAGACGAATAGACAACCTCGCTAGTTGAACCCGACATTACCATAAATGCACCGGCATTTATATCCGGTTTTTGTATTGGCTTTGATTTTTTCACCGATTTCTTTGTCAGATTTTTCGCAGAAAAATTTGTTTCAGAAGTAGTCAGATGTAAATTGATATCCATATTGACTGCATAAACGGTATCATAAACGATGGCGGTCACCATTATCAGAACCAGAAATACCGACATGATGGCCACCGAGGCTTTTCTTATCCACAATTTTGTTGAACGTTCTTTCACTTTATCCTGCTTATACTTCCTTTTTTATTTTCTAATGTTTACTGATTCAAATTCCTTCATAAACTCTATCAAGGCATCGACATACTCTTCAGGAAGTGCGTTATAAAGGGATGCTCTCATTCCCCCGACGCTTCTATGTCCTGACAGATTTATCATGCCCTTTGACTTTGCCTCCGATACAAATTTCTTATCGAGATCAGGGTCTCCGGTTACAAAGGTTACATTCATAAGAGACCTATCTTCCTTAGCAGCCGTCCCTATAAACATATCCGATGAATCTATGTAGTCGTACAGTTTCTCAGCCTTTCGTACATTTTTCTCGTGCATTGCCTTGATGCCACCATTACTGATTAGATACTTAAATACTTCTCCTGCAACATAAATCGACCAGCATGGAGGTGTATTATACATGGAATCTTTTTTTGCATGCATTTCGTAATCCAGGTATACAGGAGTATTTTCCGGTGCTTTTCCAATCAAATCTTTGCGAACTATTACAATAGTAAGGCCCGCAGGTGCTATATTCTTCTGTGCTCCTGCAAAAATCAGTCCAAACTTTGAGACATCTATTTCCTCTGACAAAATACTTGATGACATATCAGTTACAAGCAAGTGGTCTCCTACATCAGGATATTCATTGTAATGGGTTCCATAAATTGTATTGTTGTAACAGACGTAAACATAATCCACATCATCTCTTATATCTTCCTTATTAAATTTCGGAATGTATGAATATGTCTTGTCCTCAGATGAAGCTATTTTTCGTACATCACCAAATTTTACAGCCTCATCATAGGCTTTCTTTCCCCACTGACCCGCTACAACATAGTCGGCCTTACCCGAGCCTGTCATCAGATTAATCGGAATCATAGAGAACTGGAGAGTTCCTCCACCTTGAAGAAACAAAACATAATAGTCTTCAGGAATATTCATGAGAGTTCGCAAATTAGTTTCCGCATCTTTACAAATCTTCTTAAATTCCGGAGACCTGTGACTCATCTCCATTACAGATTCTCCACTACCTTCATAATTTAGCATCTCTGCATCACATTTTTTGAGTACCTCTTCGGGTAAAATCGACGGTCCTGCTGAAAAATTCATTGCACGATAATTATCATTCATTGGTGTATACCTCCACTTACCTGTAAATATACATAAAATTATACTTCACACCTCAGTTTTTGGCAATTATTGAAAGGTAAAACTATTACGTGTATAATCTACAGCAGTTAAGAAAAAATATACATTCGGGAGGTTAGAATGAGTAAATTCAATATTGGTACTTTAAATAATATTTCAGACAAAGGACTGTCCAAGTTTAATGATAATTATGACCTGATAGATGACATAGATAAAGCAAACGGTATCATAGTAAGGTCATATAAAATGCACGATATGGGACTTTCAGAGAATCTTCTTGCCATCGCTAGAGCGGGTGCAGGTGTTAATAATATTCCTATCGATAGGTGTTCCGAAAAAGGAATCGTTGTATTTAATACTCCCGGGGCAAACGCAAACGCAGTCAAAGAACTGGTTATTGCGGGAATGATCATGAGTGCAAGAAATATGTATGAGAGCATATCTTGGGGTCAAACACTTGAGGGTGATGTTACGAATACTGTCGAAAAGGGCAAGAAACAGTTCGCAGGAATAGAAATTTTGGGTAAGACACTTGGAGTTATCGGCTTGGGAGCCATAGGTTCAAGAATAGCCAATGCCGCTTCCTCTCTTGGTATGACAGTTGTCGGATACGAGCCTTTTGAACCAAATACATGCCTAACCGCTCCCGTCGAAATCTACAAAAACCTTGATGAAATGCTCGGTATCTGCGACTTTGTCTCTATTCACGTTCCATCTTTACCTGATACACTGGGTATGGTCAATAAGGATTTTATCGATAAAATGAAAGATGGTGCCGTACTTATTAACTATTCAAGAGCTGAACTTGTCATTCCAAACGATATAATAGAAGCTGTTTGTTCAGGTAAATTACATAAATATATTACCGACCTTCTTGAACCGGAATTTATTGGAAAAAAAGGGATTGTGGCCACAACCCATATAGGCGCATCCACAATTGAAGCTGAAGAAAACTGTGCAGTAATGGCAGCAAATCAGCTTATGGAGTATCTTGAAAATGGAAATATTACAAATTCAGTCAACTTTCCTAGCCTATCACTTGAAAACAAGCCTGGCACTAAGAAGCACTGTATAACCATTTGCAATGACAAAGATCTCGAAATGCTGAAATCTAAGCTATCCGAGTTCTATGGTGATTCGCTTCTGGAAATCGTCGGAGCACAGAAAGGTGAAGTTGGATATTTCATCCTTCGCGTCAAAGAAGACTGTGAGAAAATATTTAACTGCACATGCGTTGTAAGAAATAGAGTGGTATAAGTTCTCTATAATCACAAACAAACTATAAATATGAAAACGCCCATCTGGGCGTTTTTGTGTAACAATTTCTTCTGAAATTGAGGATATTCGTTTAAATTTTTATCTCATTTTATGTAAAGATTACTTTACGTTATTTCAAAAAACAATAGCACATTAAATCAATTATTGTTGTACTAATGTAAACTTTACTTTACATTATCTAATCATATATGCAAATTGTAGTTTCCTCTAACTACGACTATATGTAAAATGCACTTTACATCATCTCTTCTCAAAGACCAATACACTTCCGCCAAACCCTCCACCTTCGAGTTTTATAGCCGCTGTTGAAGGCTTCCTTTTGTATTCTTCCAGCATTACAGACAAGGCATTTTCCTCTACTCCTTCGGGCAATATATTCTTTAACAATATCTCAGAACTGAGCCCCGATTCATTGACACATGTAAGGAACTTGTCAATCCTTCCCATCTGTAATGCAACCGCACCTGCAAGAACCCTTTCATTTTCCTCATAGAAATGCCTTGCACGATTTAACTGAAGCTCTGTTATCTTTCCTTCTTCTACATTCTTTTCAAGCATAGTAAGATTTTTATAAAATCTGTCTACATTAATGTCTCCAAGTTTTTCAACTCCCATAAGAGCAGCAACTTTATTCATGTCACTTGGAATAGAGGAAAATTCTTCATATAGATCTTCGTGATTGGAATCTGTATCTATGATTTTCATCTCAAGGCCTGCATTAGTAAAGTCAAAATCTATAAATTCGTACTCAGGCTCCTTACTGCTAAAATCCATCAGAGCCATTCGTCCAAGGCTTATTGCTAATTGATCCTGCATTCCACATGGCTTTCCATAATATTCTCTTTCTGCCTGCATACATATCTCTGCGATTCGTACAGGGCTTGCTTTGCTCCCAAAATACCTTTCATTTATTATCCTTGCCATGAGAACTTCAAAGGCTGCGGATGAACTTAGTCCACTTCCGACCCCTATCTCACTCTTAATATATGCATCAAAGCCTTTCTGTGTATCCTCGATATTACCATAGATTTCAGTAAAGCCTTTAATTATACCCTCTACCATTGATGCAGATGTACCTTTCGTGAGAGTGTTTTCATGTCTAATAGAAACCTCAAATGGTTCAAACCCCTTCGATACTATCCTAATTACATCCTTGTGATTCTCAGCTACATAGGCTCTGATTTTCTGTTTTGTCGGTGCAACAAGGACTCTACCTCCTTGATGATCGGTATGATTTCCGATTATCTCTATCCTGCCGGTTCCTGTATATGCCTTAATCTTCTGCACCTCTCTATCGTATGTCAGAAGTCCATTAGTTTCATCTTCGACATCCGACAATTGTGTATAGATAGCCGCACAAAGACCGTTCTTTATAAGTGGCAAAATTTGATTATTGTATAGTTTGTTAATTCCCTCAAGCAAAGCCGCCTCATTACTAAATTTCTTGTATCCATACTCCTTATCTAGATTAAAGCGATGATTGGGTACACTGCATGCATACCCCCCAAACTCAGAGAGTACCAGTGGTTTGTTCCCAGCTATAAGGTTTAATGGTCTGAAATATATATGTTGGCTGTCTACATCGCTTTTTTTCTGTATAAACCAACCTGAGGTGCTGTCAACAAATCTAGTATCATCCAAATCCTTGAGTTTATCATAAGCTTTATCAGCACAGAATTGCCCCCAGCCTTCATTAAAAATTGTCCAATAGCAAATAGACGGATGATTGTAGAGATGCTTTACTGTTGCTTCCATCGAGTCTAAAAATATTTGGCGTGATTCAGGGTTTATATGCCTGTTCTTGTCGCTCAAACATTTGATTCCAACTGTAGGAATGATTGTATCTCGAAAAAAAGAATACTCTGAGTTGTTTACCATATCCTGAAAAACGATCATTCCCAGTCGTTCGCAATCATAGTAGAACTGTTCAGGTTCAATTTTGATGTGCTTCCTGAGAGTATTAAACCCAAGAGATTTCATTGCCAAAATATCTTTTTCAAAACAAGCAGGATCAGGTGGAGTGTATATCCCCTCTTGCCAATATCCTTGATCAAGCACTCCGTTAAAGAAATAGGGTTCTCCATTCAAGCATAGACGCTTATACCCATCTATCTCTCTGATGTTCAAAGTCCTCAAAGCAAAATACGAAGAGATTGTATCTTCACCTGAAGATATAGTGAAATTATACAGATATGGATCTTCAGGTGTCCATAGGTGAGGCTTTCGAATGTCTATATGTATAGATGCACACAAAGAATCAGTACTTGTTTCTTTTATAAGACTGTGTTTTTCTCCAAGAAGTGTTATCTCTCCCATCTCTATTCCATACGCTCGAACTTCGACCCAGCTTAGTCCAACGTCTATCTTAAGTGATTTTATATATGTTGTAGGTACTGCTTCAATCCAGACACTCTGCCATATACCTGATACAGGCGTATACCACATACCGCCGTTCTCACGCTTCTGTTTACCCCACGGATATTTTTTTTCAAGGTCATCAACTGCCTCAACCTTTACGTTGTTATTTTGTCCTTCAATCAAGTAATCGGTTATATCAAATGAAAATGGCAAATATCCGCCCTCATTTGTTCCGACTATTTCATTGTTGATATAAACGGTTGCCTTTTGATCAACTGCACCGAAATGAAGTATTTTTCTCATTTCTTTCCAATCAGAAGGAATTTTAAATTCTCGTTTGTATATCATTGTTTCGCTCGGTGCGATTCTTCTGCATATGCCTGAGATTTCGCTTTCAGGACAAAAAGGGATGATAATTTTCTCATCCTCATTAAAAACCCATTCTCCATTCAAGCTGATCCATTTATCACGAACCAGCTGAGGTCTTGGGTAAATATTCCATTTATTATTTTTTTTGATTTTAGAAATAGACATTTTTAGGCTTTATAATAAGAATCCCATTTGAAAAATCGTTTTGAGATGAATCGTAGGAGTGTGTGCTTTCAGAATATAGTTTCTTGTTCTGGAATGCCACCTCATCAAGAAAGCTTTCAATAGTATCGATATCTGTATACCCGTATTTTGGTGTATCGCAACTGTAATGCATAGGAATCATAGTTTTAGGTGCTGTTCTTTCCAGAAGGGCAAGCGCCTGTTTTGCATCATATGTATATTTTCCCCCAACAGGTATAAGGGCTATATCAGCATCCCTAAGAATATTTAGGTTATCCTCTGTCAATAAATCTTCTATAGTTTCTCCTATATCTCCATAATGAACGAGTTTTTCGCCAGTAGCCTTATGTGTCACGATATGAATCATGTTCTTACCCCTTAGCTCTCCTTTTTCTGGGTCGTGATATGTTTCAATAACCTGAATCTTGTAAGGGTTGTTATCACTTTCCTCTTTAATAATATTTTCTATCCCACAATGATCATCGTGATTATGAGAGCATAAAACCATATTCGCAATTTCTTTTACCGGTCTATATCCAGGAACAATTCCTTCTTTATATGGATCAAAAATTATCGAATACCCTGTATCTTCATCTTTTATTTTGAAACACGCATGTCCTATATATTTTATAATCATAATCACTCCCCTCTCTCTATTTGATAAGAGATATTGCTGAGCGAACTGTACTTATATTGCACACATCGCTTCCCTCTTCATACTCTCCATCTAATGTCCAATGTGTTCCAGTTTCAATCTCCACTCTAATATCTCTCGCAGAGAAAAGTTCTATTTGATCTGATCTAAAAGAACCATCGAGCATACTGGAAACGGTCTCTCTTAAAGCAATTGGATCTCTCGGCGTTCTGATAAGAAGAACTTCCATAAGCCCATCATTCATATCAACATCGAGTTTGTCCAAATTGAATATTCCTGCGACAGAAGTCGAATTACATATACCTCCAAATATAAAGTCCCCTTCGGATACTACTTCATTAGGCGTTCCTTCATCCGCAGTAACCTTGGCATATATGGATTTAATCGACATTATATCTTTGATTCCGCCAAGGACATATGCCATATGACCAAGAATATTCTTTACATTCTGAGGTATCGAATAGCTCGTTGAGGTAAATGCACCAAAACTTGCAATATAGCTGAAAAATCTTCCATTAAAATCCCCGACATCCAAGGATGTCGGTACGCCATTAATAATTGTATCGGTGCAATCGAAAATTGACTTGGACAACCCTACGGAGTTTGCAAAATCATTCGTTGATCCGGATGGAATATATCCTATTGGTGTCTTGAATCCCTCTGTTATAAGCCCATCAATAACTTCGTTAAGAGTTCCATCTCCTCCTGAAACGACAACAACATCGACATCTCTACCATATTCCATAGCAAACTGCCTTGCATCGCCCCTGCCCATCGTCATCAAAACTTGCGTGATATATCCTGCATCAGAAAATCTTCCCACTATTTCCGACAAATGTTTTGGCGCAAGCATCATCCCGGATTTTGGATTCATTATCAATAATATTTTTTTTCTATATTTCTTATTCATATTTTATTTTATATATTATCTGAGCTCTTCCATATGCTTTATCTATTTTATGATATCGTTATCTATTTCCTCGGCACTCATTCTTTCAATCTCGGATATTCTCTCTCGTTCTACTCTTTCCCATATTCTTTGCTTTTCCTCAAGATCCCGTATTTCTCTTTCTCTTTTGCTATCATAACCCGGATCAAATCTTCTAGAGGCTCTTACGGCCATTGTATCAAGAGCTCTATTCGTCATATCATAATCACCAATCATGAGCTTACTATACATGTGATCTCCTTTTTCACCGTATTGATTGATGAGATACTCTTTGATTTTTTCAGGTGTAAGCCGTCCTCGTCTCATATGAATATCCCAAGACTTATTAAACATCATTCCTATACAAAGCACCCAGCTTATCAAATAGAACCAAAGCATCAAAGCGATGATATTCGAGAATGCACCATATAAAATATTATAATTAGTTGAGAATGATGTAAATTGCGAGTACACCCATGTAACAAGCATAACCCCAAAGGTTGCAACAACAGCCCCAGGAAAAACAGCAGCTATAGGCACTCTTATTCTCGGAAGCAGATAGTAGTTCGCAAGTATCGCAATGCAGAAAAACACTGCTAACATAGGCGTTCTGATTGTAGCAAGGAATGTAAGCATATATTTGCTTTTGAATATCTTCAGGGCAATAATTTCTCCATATACATATACAACCAGAGCAATCGCGACAACGATAATAGACAGTGTTGCCAGAGGTATCGCTTTAAGTCTTTCTGTAATGAAATTAAATCGGTATTTTCCGTTACTCAAAGTATATGTGGTTAACCTAGAGAGAGAAAATGAAAGTGATGATGCGGACCACAAAGCCAAAATAATCATCAGCAAATTGGTAATTGTCGCAGATGATGCAGTAAAAAGCCCTACTAATGTAGATCCCATCTGAGACGATAGATGTCCGTCCAGCCAGTCTTTGATGAAATCCATGGAGATATCGAACAATCCCAGGACCTGTGAAAGTACAATAAGCATCGGAATTGATGACATAAAGAAATAGTAAGATATCTGTGCAGCAAAGCCCGAATAATACGGATCGTCAAATTGTCTCCACAGATGAAATCCAACTTTAAGAAGTCTTCTGGTTGAGAACTTAACCTTTTTCTTTTCGTTATCCTCTTTTTTTATTGTGTTACGCCAAAAATCACTCATAATATGCCTTTGTTATCTATACGATTATATACACTTTATTTGCCTGCAAGAAGTTTCTCTAATGCAATGAGAGCCTTTGCCCTGTGACTTATATTATTTTTAATTTCAGTTCCAAGCTCTGCAAAGGTTTTATCCATTCCTAAGGGTATGAACAACGGATCGTACCCGAACCCGTATGAGCCTCTTTTTTCAGATGCAATATGTCCTTTTAACTCTCCTCTAGCAACCAAGATATGTTGGTTATCTTTTCTTACAGCCATAGGTGCTACATGCGAACCGTCAGGATATACAAGAGTTATCACCGTGACAAAGCTTGCTGTTCTGTCTTTTTTCTCAATTCCCTCAAGTGCATTGAGAAGCTTAATATTATTATCATCATATGTACAACCCTTACCAGCATATCTTGCACTATAAACACCCGGTTCTCCTCCAAGAGCATCTACTATGAGACCTGAATCGTCGGCTATAATAGGGCTGTGAATATACTTTTCAAACTTACTGTTCAACCTGATTATTCGAGCAATATAATCGGCTTTGAGATAGGAATTTTCCTCAAATGTACTTCCATTTTCTTCTATCTCATCTTGAGGAAGTCCTGCTTCATCTCTTGATATAACCTCAAGTCCATGTTTGTTCAATATGACACTTATCTCTTGAATTTTACTTTTATTTTGCGAAGCAAGGATTGCAATTGCCATATGAGATTCCCCCTATAATTGGTATTATATATATTTACGGTAAATATGCATTGCGTTTATAAAATATATACATTTATATCATGTATATCTAAATGGGGATATATGATTTCCCCGATATAAAGTATATCTCTCTAAAATAATTATAGCACTTGATATATTCAATGACAAAAAAAGCTTATCGCAGCCTGTTTATAGGCTGCGATATTTATTTGCTTATCAGATTCTAATTACGAGCCGCTGCAAGCATTAGTGCACATTCAATGCGTTTTCTATGCAACTCACAGCCCATTTTATACACTTTATTTATATCGCCATTTGAATGATAATTATTTGCTGCACAACCTCCGGCACAGTATAGTTTTGCCCAGCAATTCTTACACTCATCTCTTGTATATAAATTGTTTTGTTTTGTAAATTTGTCTACCAGCTGCTGATTTGTTATTCCTTCATATATGTTTCCTATCTTCATCTCATCATCCCCAACAAATTGATGGCATGGATACAAATCGCCAGTTGGTGTAACCGCGAGATACTCGGTTGAGACCCCGCAGCCTGAAACTCTCTTATATATACATGGTCCACCTTCCAAGTCAACAGAGTAGTGGTAGAAATTAAAGCCCTCACCCCTTCGTTCTCTTTCAAGCATTTCTGTCGCCAATTTCTCATATTCCTCAAATAGCTTAGGGAGATCTTCTTCATGCAAAGCATAAGGTGCATCAGGCTTTGATACCACAGGTTCAATTGAAGTTTCTCTAAACCCCATATCGGCCATGGCAATTACATCTGCTGCAAAATCTTTGTTATATGCGGTATATGTGCCACGCATATAATACTCTTCAGATTTTCTCTCAGCTCCCTCCTCAGTTCTCGACTTAACAAGAGACTTGAAGTTATCGATGATTTTGCTATATGTACCATCTCCCGTCTTTGTTCTTCGCATCCTGTCATGTGTTGTCCTCCGACCATCCATACTCAGAACTACATTTCCCATTTCTCGATTAGTAAAATCTATTACATCTTCATCTATCAAAATGCCGTTGGTAGTTAATGTAAAGTTAAATATTTTATCGTGCTTTTTCTCAAGCTCTCTACCGTACTTTACAAGCTCCTTACAAACATCCCAATTTATTAGGGGCTCTCCCCCGAAGAAATCCACCTCCAGATGCCTTCTATTTTTAGAATTTTCAACTAAATAATCCAAGGCTTTCTTGCCAACGTCAATACTCATTATTCCGCTTTTTCCGGAATAATCTCCCTTGCCCGCAAAACAATACTCGCAGTCCATATTACAGCCATGTGCCACATGAAGACATATGGCCTTGAGAACAGACTGTTTTACCTTTAAATCGTTTGCTATAGATTCATATGGATCATCTGACCACAGAAGACCTTCTTCTTTTAAAGAAATTATATCTTCGATGACTGCTCTGGAATTCTCCTCACTAATGCCGTGTTCAGCAGATATCCTCGATATTATATCCTCTGTGCTTAGCGAAGTCTTATCCATCATCTTAATGACATCATAAGAAACATCGGAAGCAACATGAACCGAAGCACTATTTGCATCTACTACTATATTATAACCATTAAGTTTGTACTGATGAATCATTACCTACCTCTTATACTTATGTTAATTCAAGTATTTTCAAAGAAAAAAACGCTGCCTCAACAGCAGCGTTTCCATAAATATTATTACTTATCTTTGTGCTGCTCACAGTGTTGATTTGCAACACTGCATGAAGTCTTGCTAGCAGATTGACATGATGTCTGACACTCTCCGCATCCTCCTGTGCTCTGCGACTTTACCATGTTTCTTGTTGTTATTGTCTTAATAGATTTCATTAATTTTCCTCCCTTATTTTATATTCGCATTATCGATTTCTAATCGATATTCTAACTCCAATCACAGATTAGAATATCATTTATATATCAGGATTGTCAAAGGATTCAAGATCTTCGTACTTCTTGCTATCATAATCTATATCCGTAGCAGTTATCTTATAACTGAATACCGCCTCTTTCTTCATATCCCTGTTAACTACCCTGATTCTATCTGCTTTACCCTTGGTACTGTCTGCTATTACAAATATATCTACAGATTCTCCTGCGGAAATCTCTACATGTGCCTCTTGTCCCGATGCAGGAGGCAAATCCCAAGATCGTGTGGCAGGATTATATGATGTGTGGATGAATTTAATTCTTCCTACTGTTACATCTATATGATATATGCAGTCAACATTTACACTTGGTAGCAAGCATTCACTTTGCTTATTGCCTAGCTGGCCTCTTAAATTAACGATACTTGACGCTTTTCTATATACAAGACCTCTATATTCTTGGCTGCTCCTTGCTTCATTCACTATAAGAACCGAACATTGAGCATTGTTTATTACATATTCTGCTGTTCTTCCGATACTGCTTAGCATATCATCCTTGGAAGATTTTGTCATAATGATTATGTCCGCACCTACTTCACGCGCAGCCCGTACAATTCTAATACCTGCTTTGCCGACAGAAGATTTTTTTGTTACTTCAAATCCTTCCAGGCTTCCTGAAATTAGGTCCAGTTTCTCATCCAAAGAATTCAAAGCGGACTCTTCAACATCCGGTCTTGCTGTATAGCCTATTCTTTCATCAACCATCATAAGAACTATATCCACATCCTTGGAACTATAGTTGTTCTTAACAAATTGCAATACCTTGAGGCTTCTTTCAGTTTCCTCCAAAGGCAAAAGAATTCTCTTCATATCTCTCTCCTGTTATATCGGAATAATAATATATTTATTTAAGGTATCTTTTATTAATTGTCATTATCAACACTTCAATTATGGCATACATTACAAGGTAGTTATCATCAAAACTCAAAATAACATCATTTTGCTGTCTTCCCAAGCCGTCAAATATTAGTCGAGAAGACCCTCCGATTACTGCTTTGAGTTTGCCGTCCAGTGTAATGGTATAGTTGCAGCCTACATTGGCCCTTCTACATGCAGGAAATGATGTAATCTCAAATTTGCCTGAAGGAGTATCCAGACTCAAATAATCCCTCCCTTTATGCGATCCTTTATTTATCTCGGCATAATGCTCTCCTTCTGCCATTAGCTCATAGCCGGCCGAATCTTTAGCTCTTCCTTTTGGATCAAATCCATGAGGGATAACTTCTGCCATTACATTTCCGTCCACATCGCTTACTTTTGACATAAATGGAATGAAAGAATTCTCTACCTTAAGAACCTTTCTTCCCTCAGCATCAAAAAACCACCCATTATGTGCATTATGATAATAAAAATCAAAAATATCAAGTTCTGCAGGAGTTTGAACGTCTTCAGTCGCAGTCATCTTTTCGATCATCTCCCTAAGATGTCTAAGCATTGTTACGGCTATAAGTTTGTACGATGCAAATATCGAATATTTTTCAGGCGTGACCTCCACTCCTTCTATGTCCATAAGATTTCCAAACCTGTATTCATCCTCAGGCTTTCTTTTTATGTAATCAACTCTGAGTGTATGTTTAATGTTGATTTTACCTTTTTGCTTCGAAATTATTATACTGTCTTTGAGAGTATTTGGTCCGAAAACTATAATTTCACCCGGAACATTCTCGTGCTCTGCCAGCCACGGCTTACCGAATGGGGTATTCATGTCTTTGAATTTATCGTAAAGCTCTTGTATAGTCAAATCGGATTTTACTTCATTTTCATATATACTTCTTTCGTTTATATTTCCTTTACCTCTATTATGAAATACAACATAAGTAAAAAGGGCAAAAATTCCACCCATAATGACCCTTCCTACCGAGAACGACATCAATGCCATTGCTCCCAGTAAAAAACCGATCAGCGTTGTCAGCTTATCTTCTTTCATATTATGATTCTCCTATAGTTTCTTTTTCTAACACTCTGTTGATTTTAACATATTAACTATACTATCTGCTAATATTTAACCCTTTTATTTATTTCAATCATTTTCATTTTTTCTTATTTTATAGTGTTTAATGCGCATATATTGTTATTTATATAACATCTTGATTGAAGAAGTCTCTCTTCTATATTATTCGTTATTTAGTTGAAAATTCAGCGTTTCAGTTTATTCTTATTTCTATACCTCATGTCTTTTTTCGATTACTCTATGTGTAGCTTGTCAATTGTTTGACTTTTTTTCATACTAAGGCTAAAATTATTACAATATTTATGATGCTTAAGGAGATTTAATTACTCGTCATAATCAAGACTCTCATTCACTTGAAAATAAGTTGCACCTGAACTATACCAATTCGTAGTTCAGGGTATGAAAAATTAAGATTGGAGATGTTGTTATGTCTAAGAAAGATCAAAGTCTTCACTCAAACAGCAATTTTGGATCGAGATTCGGTTACATAATGGTTGCTGCAGGTGCTGCCGTAGGTCTGGGTAATATATGGAAATTCCCGTATATTGCTTACGGTAACGGTGGGGGTACATTCCTTCTCGTTTACATCGTTATTGCAATAATTCTCGGTATTCCAGGCATACTTTGCGAACAAGCCATAGGAAGGGCAACTAAGTCCAATGCTGTAGGAGCATTCGATATTCTCAACAAAAAATGGAGCTTTGTAGGCTGGCTTCTTGCCGGAACTACACTACTTATCGATTTCTACTACCTAATTGTTTCTGGTTACATAATAAAGTATGCGCTTGCATACATCAAAGCTCTTGTTACAGGGGGATTGGTAGGCGGAACGGATAAAGCTGCATATTATCAAAACTTTATTTCTGACCCTATAGAACCTCTTATCTACGGTTTTCTTATGGTAGCTATAACAGGACTTGTTCTTATATTCGGTATAACAGACAAGGCTGAAAAAATCTGCAAGGTAATAATGCCGGGTCTTATACTTCTTCTAATCATTTGTGGTATATGGGCTATTTCAATATCCCCAGAGGCAAAGATGGGATTAAAATGGTATATTATACCTGACCTTACAAAATTGAACATGAAGACCTTTGCGGATGCCTGTATGCAGATTCTGTTCAGCGTTGGTATCGGCTGGGCAATATTCATAACCCTTGGCTCAAGCGTTCCGGATGACAACAATCTACGTTCCGATGCTAAATGGGTAGTA
>JAAYIA010000006.1 GCA_012735145.1 Clostridiales bacterium
CAGCATCAAGTCTGAATGCCGCATCTGCACAATCTACATTAACTGTCTGAACAGATACAACCCCGACTCTATTCTCTGTATTTGGCGATCCGATAATAACAAGGTCACCTTGTTCTTCAAGTGGACGCAACCCTTCAAGAAACCTTTGTGTCAATCTAAGCTCATGACTGCAAATCGCATCCAGTCCTCTTTCTTTAATCCATATAAGGGCCGCATGCAGACCAACGATTCCGGGAATATTTAAGGTGCCGGACTCAAATCTATCAGGCATAAAGTCTGGTATATCTTCTGTGTGGCTTATCGAACCTGTACCTCCGGAAATGAGAGGCTCAATATGTTCGATAAAATCTTCGACTAAAACAAATCCTCCTATGCCTTGTGGGCCAAGAAGAGATTTGTGACCTGTAAAGCAAAGTGCATCTATGTTCATGCTTTGCATATCAATAGGGATAACTCCTGCTGTCTGCGCGGCATCTACGATAAACCTTAATCCATGTTTTGCACAGATGGCACCTACTTCTTTGATGGGATTTATTGTGCCACAAACATTACTTGCATGAGACATGACGATAGCTACGGTGTTTGGTTGTATCATTTTTTCTATAGCATCAATATTAAGCTCTCCGATTCTATTACCGGGTATGCGGGAAAACTCTACACCGTTTTTCTCCAATTGAATAAGAGGTCTCATAACAGCATTATGTTCCATGCTGGAACAGAGAATATGATCACCAGGTTTCAGAAAACCTTTGAGGATAAAATTCAGTGATTCGGTTATATTTTTAGTGAAAACTACATTTTTGCAATCAGATGCCCCGAACATTTCAGCAAGCATCTCTCGTGTCTCAAAAACGGTTCCTTCAAGATCGTATGCTGTTTGATAGCCACCACGGTTGATATTTGCACCGGAACTGACCATATAATTATATACTGCATCGGGAACTTCTTTAGGTTTTGGAAAAGAAGTTGCACCGTTATCTAAATAAATTCTATCCATTTTTTCCTCTCCATATTATTTAAACATTATTGAATTACTTATTGTAACAATAAATCAAATTTGAGAATAATAACAATTTATCTCAATCTCATTCTAATCCAATAAGCTGCATTCGAGTATTGAAAATAACTATAATTGACCCTTATAAGGAAAAATGCTTATAATATATTGGAATAATACTGGAGGCACATATGAAGAAGAATAAGAGAATAGGAGCATTGATAGACGAGCTCACAGGTAATCCGAACAAACTATACGATTCCAAACATTTTTGTAAAAAGTTCGATATTGCAAAATCCAGCCTTTCTGAAGATATAAAGATGGCAAACGAGATTTTTGCAGAAAATGGATCCGGCCATATAGAAAGCATATCGGGTGTTGGAGGAGGTATAAAATTTGTACCGGGAATATCTATGCAAGACATTATTGAACTGCAAAATACAATTATTGAAAAGCTTTCTGATCCGTCGAGAATACTTGGAGGAGGGTTTTTGTACACTGCTGATATAATGTACGACAGTCATTTTGTGCGCGATATGGCAAGGATATTTGCAGACAGATTTAGCAGCCTAAATGCTGACTATGTTGTTACAGTCGAAACTAAAGGAATCCCTCTTGCATCCCAAGTAGCCTTTATGCTTAATTTGCCTCTTGTTGTAATAAGACGCGAGGCGATGTACTCCGAAGGGTCGACTGTGAGTATTAATTATTTCTCCGGATCAACACAGGGTATTGCAAAAATGTCAATTGCAAAAAGAGCCGTGAGCTCTAAGACCGAAGCTATAGTCATAGATGACTTTATGAAAGGCGGGGGAAGCTTAAGGGGAGTTAAGGATATTCTGGCAGAATTTGATATTGTCGTTGTTGGAATTGGAGTTGCTCTTGAGTCCAGAGATCCGGCTAATAAAAAGGTGAAAAACTATTCATCGATATTGATTATTGACGATATTGATGAGGAAAATAGAAAAATCAAAATTAGTCGAAGTTTGAATTTATAATAAGACATTAAGAAAGACTCTATTTCCTTGAATATTGAGGGCTTAATAACATATAATCAATTGAAGAACTAACACGACAGGAGAGAATCTTAATGGGAAATTTTGAAGATTATAGACGTATACATTGTCTTGGTATTGGAGGCATAGGTCTATCGGCTGTTGCTGAAATACTTGCAGATAATGGGCATATTGTAACTGGTACAGATATTAATGCTTCAGATGTTACAAGACATCTGGAGAGCAAGGGTATAAAAATATATTATTCACATGAACCTGAGAATGTAGAAGGAGTAGACGCAATAGTTTATTCTGCTGCGATTTCGGATGAGAATCCTGAGGTAATAAGAGCGCATGAGCTTGGAATACCTCTTTTTTCTCGCGCAGAGGTTCTTGGTTTTATAATGAATAACTACGATTATTCAATTGCGATATGTGGAACTCATGGCAAAACCACAGTAACGTCAATGACATCACTGATTCTGAGAAATGCAAAATATAAGCCGACAATACTGGTAGGCGGAAACCTTGCAGAGATAAATGGTAATGTAGAGATAGGGGAGAATAAGTATTTTGTAACGGAGGCGTGTGAATACATGGATAGCTTCCTTCATCTTCGTCCAAATATAGGAGTCATACTCAATATTGATTCTGACCATTTAGATTATTTCAAGGATATGGATCATATAGTTCAGTCTTTTAGAAAATTTGTCGAGCAGATACCAGAAGGTGGGATTATCATTGCATATGGGGATAATCCGTTTGTTAAAGATATTTTGAAAGATCGAAAAAATAAAATCACTTATGGATATGGTGAGGGGAATGATTTTTATGCTGAGAACATCATATTTGATGAAAACGGATTTCCAAATTTTGATATATGCCGCAAAGGAAAGACAATAGCTCATCTTGAATTATCCGTCCCGGGAGAGCACAATGTGCTTAATGCCATGGCAGCCTTCGTTTCGGCAGCATATCTTGATGTTGATATTCCTACAATAGCAAAAACACTTAAAGGATATGGTGGAACGCACAGAAGATTTGATTTTACCGGAACAACATCCGGAGGAGTTAAAGTTATTGATGACTATGCACACCATCCTACAGAGATAAAAGTAACCCTCAGTGCAGCAAAAAACATCAAGCATAATAAGCTTTGGCTGATTTTCCAGCCACACACATATACCAGAACAAAAGCCCTATTTAATGAATTTATTGATGCATTCGAAGATGCTGATGTTTTAATTCTTACGGATATATATGCAGCAAGAGAAAAAGATATTTATGATATATCTTCATACAAGCTATCACAGTCTATTAAGAAGAAACATCCTGATAAAGAGGTTTTCTATGTTAAAGACTTCGAAGATATTGTCAAATATATTAAAAAATATGCGATAAGAGACGATATTACCATGACAATGGGTGCAGGAGATGTATATAAAATAGGAGAAATGCTGCTTAAGTAGTGTGTTGGGCAGCTACAGATTTAAATTTTAATCAATCCATATTACCAAATAATAAATATATAGCAACTATAAAAAAACAAGCCGGTCAGGAGGAAACAACAATGCTTAATGAAGCTTATTCTAATATCAAGCTCTTTACTTGCAATTCGCACCCGGAGCTTGCAGAAGAAATTGCAAGACATATGGGTGTACAGCTTGGAAAAGCTACGGTTACAAAGTTTAGTGATGGAGAAATCAGTGTAAGTATCTGGGAGTCTGTCAGAGGTAGGGATTGCTATATAATACAATCCACCAATGATCCGGTTAATGATCATATTATGGAGCTTTTGATAATGACAGACGCCCTCAAAAGAGCTTCTGCAAAGAGCGTTACGGCAGTAATTCCTTATTATGGATATGCAAGACAGGACAGAAAGGCAAAGGCAAGAGATCCAATAACATCAAAGCTTGTAGCTAATATGATAGTCGCTGCCGGAATAGACAGAGTAATCACAATGGATCTTCATGCACCTCAGGAACAAGGTTACTTTGATATCCCTGTTGACCATATGCTCGGACAGCCTATTATCACCGATTACTTCCAGCTCAAAGGGCTTGAAGATATGGTTATTGTTTCCCCAGATCACGGTTCGGTTACACGAGCACGAAATATGGCAAAGCCGTTTAATGTCCCTATCGCAATTATAGATAAAAGAAGACCGGAACCTAATAAAAGCGAGATAATGAATATCATAGGTAATGTTGAAGATAAGAATTGTATTATCATTGATGATATGATTGATACAGCAGGCACTATCTGTAATGCGGCCCAGGCACTTATCGATCTGGGTGCAAAAAGTGTATATGCATGCGCAACACATGGTGTTCTTTCAGGTCCTGCTGTTGAAAGAATAGAAGGAAGCGTTATCAAAGAAATGATTCTTCTTAATACAATTCCGATTCCTGAAGAAAAAAGACTCAAGAATATGACAATCCTTTCAGTAGGTCATATATTTGCAGAAACTATATCTCGTGTATACCAAAATAAACCGGTATCCACTATGTTTGAGAATAACTAATCAGCGTAGAATGATGTTTGTTATTGCAGGATTGGGAAATCCGGGAAAAGAATATGAGAATACAAGGCATAATATGGGCTTTAAAGTTATTGATGCTCTTGCTTCCGAACTTGGAGTTGATGTTAAGAGAGAAAAGTTTCATGCTTTAATCGGCCAGGGCAAGATAGGTAACGAAAAGATAGTTTTAGTCAAACCACAGACATATATGAACAGAAGTGGTATTGCTGTAAGAGAAATAGCTATGTATTATAATATTCCACCCGAAAAGCTCATAGTTATATACGATGATATAGATATTCCTTTGACATCGATAAGAATTCGAAAAGCCGGTGGACCCGGTACGCATAATGGTATGAGATCTGTCGTAAAAGAACTAGGTATAAATTCATTTCCAAGAATACGAATAGGTGTTGGGACATCTTCCAGAGATGAGAATTTGGTGAACAGAGTAATAGGAAAAGTGCCCAAGGGCGAACAAAAAATTCTTGAAGACATTGTAATAAAGGCAGCAGATGCAGTGAAGGATATTGTAGCATTGGGAATAGATACGGCGATGAATAGACATAATTATACACCGCCGGAAGAAAAAGAGAAAATAGACGAAAATGATAACTAATTATACGGGTATAAGTGGCAGCAGGATAGCATATCTTGCTGCCGTTGAACTTAATAAGAATAAAAAAGCACTGATTGTGACATCAACTGGACAAGCTGCTAAGCTTCTTGCGGAAGATATAAGTTTCTTTGATTCTGATGCCCGAATAATCATCTTGCAAGAGGAAGAAGATATTCAGGTCCTTTATGAGGCGAGAAACAGAGAGAGACTTATAGATAGGATAAAGGCTATCAGTGGACTTATAGATGATAGTGATGAAAAGATATGTGTCATTGCTCCGGTTAGTGCAACTGTAAGACGTAGCCAAGATCCTGATAAATTCAAAGCATCTGTAATTGAAGTTAATCTTGGAGAAGTTATCGCTCCGTCTGATTTAAGGAAAAAGTTGGTGGACTCAGGATATGAATCGGCTGAAGTAACCGAATCAACCGGAGAGTTTTCTGCAAGGGGAGGAATGATTGATGTATTTTCTCCTTCATATTCTTTTCCTGTACGAATTGAGTTCTTTGATGATGAGATTGATTCAATAAGGATATTCGATTCGGAGACTCAAAGATCGGTTGAAAACATGAAATCTGTTGTTCTTGCTCCTGCTGCAGAATTCATTCCTTCTCATGATGAGAGAATAGATGCCCTTGCAAGGATTAAGGCAGAGTATGACAAAAATATAAGAAGGGCAACAGCTGAGCATGTGAATGATGGAATTATTGATGGAAGAATAGAAAGGCTCAAAGAATATAAAGGCAAAATGACAGAGATGTTTGAACAGGGTAGTAATGTTCAAATATACGCTGATCTTATTGAATACTTTAATATAGATAATTTTATGTTGTGGGATTATTTGAAAGAAGGAGTTTTAATTGCGATTGATCCGGCAAAAATATTAGAAGCACTTCCCGAAGATGTTAAAAATGATGATTTATATAGGATGTATGGTATGTCAAATGTTTCTATATTTACACCATTCCCGGAAAACATCAAAGGTGTCCAACGACTGGACAAGATTATAAATATAAGAAGCAGACAGGTGGCATCTTTCAACGGTCATATAGATCTCTTTGCAAAAGAAACAGAAAGTCTTATAAAAGCCGGGTACAGAATTACTATAGTCAGTAGTTCAGAAGAAAGAAATGATAGGATAAGAGAATATCTCGAAATAGCTGCTGTACATGGAGATATAAGATATACAAAAGGGAATTTAAGTAGCGGTTTCATATTTGATGATGAGAAAATTTGTTTTATCGCAGAATCGGATATTTTTCCAAACGCAAAAAAGAAGACGGTATCAAAGAAAAAAAGAAAAAGAACCTCTGATTCAATAAGATTTTCAGATTTAAGCAAGGGCGACTATGTAGTGCACGAAGGACATGGCATAGGCAGGTTCGAAGGCATTAAGACGATGTTGGCTGATGGTCAGACAAAAGATTATCTTGTAATAAGATATGCCGGATCAGATGTTTTGTACATTCCAACAGAACAACTTGATGTAATTCAGAAATATATCGGCAGTGGAGGAGACGCCCCGGCACTTTCAAGACTATCAGGAGGAAGCTGGAAAAGGGCGAGAGAACGTGCAAAAAAATCTATTATGGAAATTGCTGAAGACTTGGTAAAGCTTTATGCTGAGAGAGAAGCTGCAGGGGGATATGCTTTTAGTGAAGATACCATATGGCAAACAGAATTTGAGGCTGATTTTCCGCATACCGAAACCGAAGATCAGCTTAAAGCTTCAGAGGAAATAAAAGAAGACATGCAAAAGCCTCTTCCGATGGATAGGCTTTTGTGTGGAGATGTCGGTTACGGCAAGACCGAAGTGGCGGCAAGGGCAATATTCAAATGCATATCAGAAGGAAAACAAGCGGCACTTCTTGCACCTACCACTTTACTTGTAAACCAGCATTATCATAATTTTAGAGAAAGATTTGACAAATTTCCGTTTGAGATAGCAGAGCTTTCAAGATTCAGGACATCCAAAGATCAAGCAAAAACCTGCAAAGGTCTTGCAACAGGAAGTATAGATTTTGTTATAGGAACTCATAGAATGCTCTCAAAGGATGTAAAGTTTCGAGATTTGGGTCTTTTGGTGGTGGATGAAGAGCAAAGATTTGGAGTACAGCATAAAGAGCAGATCAAAAAGCTCAGAAAAAACATTGATATTTTGACTCTGTCAGCAACACCGATACCAAGGACACTAAACATGTCCCTTACAGGGATTAAGGACATAAGCACAATAGAAGAACCGCCTGAAGACAGATACCCTGTACAGACATTTGTAACACCTTTTGATGAAGACGTACTCAAAAATGCAATCGAAAGAGAGCTGGCAAGAGGGGGACAGGTATTTGTCGTTAATAATAGGATAACGGGCATTAGGCAAATCTCCGAAAAAATCGGTGATCTTGTTCCGGAAGCAGAAATAGCAGTTGGGCACGGGAGAATGAGCGAAACCGATCTTGAAAATACAATGAAAGACTTTATCGAAGGCAAGTACAATGTTCTCGTTGCTACCACCATAATTGAAAATGGCATTGATATTCCAAATGCTAATACTATGATAATACTGAACGCTGACAAGCTGGGTCTTGCACAGTTATACCAACTAAGAGGTAGAGTGGGACGTTCAGATAGAATTGCCTATGCATATTTGATGTATCAACCGCAAAAAGTCCTAACGGAAATTGCACAAAAAAGGCTTACAACAATAAGAGAATTTACAGAATTTGGTGCAGGCTTTAAAATCGCAATGAGAGATCTTGAACTTAGAGGTGCAGGAAATATTCTTGGCGAAGCGCAAAGTGGCCAGATAGATGGTATAGGATATGAGCTATACTGCAAGGAAATAGAGAGAGCAGTAAGAAGGCTAAAGGGTGAACTTGTCACAGATGAAAGAGCGGATATCAGTATCGAGATTCCTTTCAAGGCATCAATACCGGCTAGCTATATAGAAAATGAGACATTAAGATTGCAGGCATATAAGAAGATTGCTGAAATATCTTGTCGCGAGGATAGTGAGGAGGTTGTAGATGAACTCCTGGACAGATATGGTGAACTGCCGGATGATACAGTTTCCCTTATAATGGTTGCGGAGATAAGAGCTCATGCAGAGGTGATTGGAATTAAAACGATATCACAGCAGGGACGCCTTACAATATTTATGTTTGCTAATAGCAATAATATAAAGGCTTATGCAGTCGTGAAGGCTGGAGAAGAGTTTGGAACGGATTTGAATATTAGCCTTGGAAGAAACCCGCAGTTTAGTCTCATAACAGGAAAAAGTCCCGAACCTACCAAAGTGCTTCAATTCCTAAGATTCCTTAGAGAAGCCTGTAGCGCTTCACAAGAGAACGATAATAAAGTATAATTAACGGATTAATATTTTAATATGTAAATATATTTCTGCAGCCTCAGAGTGCAAATAGTATAAGGAGAATCATATATGTTATTCAGTAAAATAGGACTTATTGATGAAAATTTTGATTATAGTGAAGACATGTATGTCGGAACAGAAGATGACAGAATAACATATATTGGCAGAGTCGAACCGAAGGACAAACTCATATATGGCGAAGTATACGACGGCAAAGGGAAGGTTTTAATGCCGGGTTTCTATAATTCACATGGACATTCTCCGATGAGTCTTATGCGTGGCTACGGAGAAAATCTTTCTTTACAAAGATGGCTTGAGGAAAAAATATTTCCTTTTGAGGACAAATTGTACTCTAAGGGAATTTTCTGGGCAACTCTTCTGTCCATTGCAGAATCAATGCGATTTGGAATCATTTCAACTTCAGACATGTATTTTTTTATTGATGATATGGTTAGAGCGATAAGTGTCTCTGGAATAAAATCCAACATTGCAAGGTCAGTTGCTAATCCTACGGGAATTCCGATAACTGAATGCTTAGGATTTACCGAAATGAGAGAGGCAATTAAAATGTACAACGGATTCGATAATGGAAGAATTCGTGTAGATGCATCACCACATGCTGAATATACTAATGATGAGAAAACAATAAGGGCAATTGCGGAAACTGCAAAAGAGTTTGATGTAGGCGTACAAGTTCATGTTTCAGAAACAAAAAAAGAGACAGACGAATGCCGTATGAGACATAAAATGACACCTGTAGAATTTTTCAATCGCTGCGGACTATTTGATAGTCGAACGAGTGCTGCGCATTGTGTATGGCTTACTGATAATGATAGAGAGATTATCAGAAGAAAGGGCGTCACAGTTTGTAGTAATCCAATAAGTAATTTAAAGCTGGCGAGTGGAATATGCGATGTCCCAAAGCTATATGATATGGGTATCAACGTAGCTATCGGAACAGACAGTACTGCAAGCAACAATAGCTTGAATATGTTTGAAGAAATGAAAACTTTTGCACTTCTGGGTAAGATAAAGTCAAACAATCCTTCATCGATGACACCGTCGCAGGTGATAAGAAGTGCTACAAGATTAGGGGCACTTGCACAGGGAAGGAAAGATTGTGGAATAATAAGTAGAGGATGCAAAGCGGACCTTATTGTCGTGGATTCTGATGTACCAAATATGAGGCCTATACACAATATGCTTAATAATTTAGTATATTCTGCGGATGGTAAGGATGTATGTCTTACTATGTGCGATGGTAAGGTTTTATATCAGGATGGTGAATATAAAACTTTAGATATTGAGAAGATAATATTTGAAACAGAAAAAGCAAAAAATACAATTCTCAAGACCCTTTAGAAAAGATATTACAGTATGAAAACACCATGGTTGCTCATATAATACATACAGATTTGTGCCGATAATGATTGACAAGAAAGGAATATTTTTCGTTGAATCAAATAGAAGATAATAAGGATTTGAAAACACAAAAAACCGGATCTACACTGATGAAGGGCGTGACGATTCTTGCAGTTGGTGGTATAGTCAGCAAGATTTTTGGTGCATTATTTAGAATTCCCTTGACCAATATGATAGGTGCAGAGGGACAATCGTATTATGGTGCGGCATATCCTGTCTACCAGTTTTTCTTTGTAATAGCAACATCCGGATTTCCTGTTGCTATCTCAAGAATGGTATCGGCAAGGATAGCTAAAGGCGATTTTATCAATGCATATAAATCATACAAAATAGCAATGTCAGCTACATTTGTTATCAGCTTTGCTTCATTTGTTATGTGCTTCTTGGGAGCGGACTGGATAGCAAGTGCGATGGGAAATCCTGAAGCAGCATTATCAATTAGAGCCATTTCAATAGCTCTTCTGTTTACCCCTATTGTTGCTTCTTTGCGTGGATACTTCCAAGGACAACAGAACATGACTCCAACCGCTATAAGTCAGGTGGGAGAGCAGATGATAAGGGTAATAGTAGGTCTATTGCTTGCTTATTTGTATATGAACCACAGCTTAAGTAAGGCTGCAGCAGGAGCTACATTCGGGGCTTCGGCAGGAATGATAGCTGCAATGATTATGCTAATATTTATGTACTACAAAACAAGAGCTCAAAGAGAGGCTGATTTTAGAAAGTCTGTTGTAATTCAAGAGTCAGCAAGGCAACATTTCAAAGAACTTATCAGTATAGTCATCCCTATTACTATAGGCTCATCAATCCTTCCTCTTATGATGATTATTGACTCTATGATAATAATGAGAAGACTTCAGGCGACGGGATGGACACTTGCTGAATCAAAGGTTTTGTATGGACTAATAAGCGGATATTGCGATTCTTTGGTAAACCTGCCTGTAGTATTTATAGATGCAATCACCATTAGTCTTATACCTGCCGTAACAACGGCTTTCGTTCTCAAAAACAAGAAAGACCTTGTTAAGAATATAAGAACGGGTCTTAAGACGATGATGCTTATTGCCTATCCTTGTGCTATAGGTCTCATAGTGCTCGGAAGACCTATACTGTACATGCTTTATCCTAATAAAATTGATGAAGCTGAAATGGCAGTAGTTACTCTTCAAATTTTGTCAGTCAGCATAATAACACTTTCAATAATGCGAACATTGTCGAGCTGCTTACAGGGAGTTGGAAAAATGTCGCTGCCGGTTATTAATCTGGGCATTGGCGCTGCAGTCAAGATAGTTATTACATATGTACTGGTGGGTATTCCTTCACTTAACATTAACGGTGCTGCCATAGGATCGGTTTGTGCATATCTTGTTGCCGGTTTTCTTAATTACAAAGGACTTAAAAGATACGCAAGCGTTAGCCTGGATTTAAAGGCGATATTTGTAAAACCGCTTATCGCAGCAGGACTTATGGGGGTCTCTGCCGGAGTCGTATATAAATTGATGTTACTTGTTTCGTCAAGCAATTTCATTTCCACCTTGCTGTCTATTTTTGTAGCGGTAGCGGTATTCTTTGTTCTAATATTCAAAACACATGTAGTAACAAAGGATGAAATTGAAATAATTCCAAAAGGAGAATTGATATTCAGACTTGCCGAAAAGCTTAAACTTTTATGATAAGAAGATAAAAAGATTTATTATATCCATTAAGTACTCATAATGTTCTGGTGTTTTTTATAGAACATTGAAAATTCAACAATATGAGCAAGTTTCATTTGACATATAGAGGACAGTTTGTTTATAATTTATACGGATGTTTGTTTCTAAATTAAGGAGGTTGACGATAATGAATAAGGCTGAATTGGTTAGCAATGTTGCGGATAAGACTGGCCTCAAGAAGAAAGATGCAGAAGCTGCACTTGATGCAGTTCTGGAGACTATTCAAGAAGCACTGGTTGCCGGCGATAGCGTAAGACTGATTGGATTTGGTAATTTTGAGACAAGAAGCAGAAAGGCAAGAACAGGAAGAAATCCTCAAAAGCCTGATACTACCATTTTCATTCCTGCATCGAAGGCACCTGTATTCAAAGCAGGCAAGTCACTTAAAGACGCTGTTAATAAGTAATTGTGTATTTGAATACATGCGGACAGCGTGAAGCTGTCCGCTTTTTCTTTCTCTCAGTTTTGACAGATATGTTGTTTAGCAAGGTGTCTGCGAAATTTGAAATAATTAATAACTCAAAATGTCGAAGGAGCAATAAATACTCATTATGAGACTAGATAAATTCCTAAAAAATTCAAGAATAATTAAAAGAAGAACTGTAGCAAAAGAAGCATGCGAGCAGGGGAGAGTTGACGTAAATGAAAAAATCGCCAAGCCTGGACTTGAAGTCAAGGAAGGCGATATTATCAGAATAACTTTCGGTAGCAATATCCTTACGGTGAAGGTTAAAGCGTTGACTGAGAATGTCCGCAAAGAAGATGCTCAGGATATGTACGAGATTATATAACTGATTTAAGGCGAATAGCTTTTACAACGGTACGGTCTATAATAACTATCAGCATTGTCATAATAGGTATAGCAATCAGTTCTTTAACTGCTCGAGATAGAAGAAAGATTTTGAATCCTTTGCCGATAATGAATGTCAGCCAAAAAGTGTTAAGTAGCAGATTGACTCCAAGGCATACTAAAGTGCTTGCGATAAATGCTCTTAATATAGTAATCTCACGTTTATATAAAATGAGTCCCAGAATAAAACCTGTCAGAAAAGCCGATATGGTAAATCCAAAAAAGAACTGACCGGTTGGAAATACGAATGCTCCAATTATATCTCCTATGGCATAGGCAGTACCGGCCCATATAGGTCCATATAAAATCGCCAAAATTGCTATAGGCAGAAAACCAAACCCTATTCTTAAGAACGATACGTTGATTGAAAGGATTTTAGAAAGCACTATTTGTAGTCCTATCATCAAACCCACCATGACAATCATTTCTGTGGAAACATTACTTTTCTTCATAATAAAAACCTCCTGTATGCAAGTAGTTGCAAGGTGACAAAATATGTAAAGCACTGCATCATACCTGACTTAAGAGGTTATCTTCGTCTTTTATTGGTGTGCAGTAGCGGATGCAATATCAAGTCGCAACTTATAAGAAGCCTTCGTTCCCGAGCAACATCCCATCTCAAGGACACTTAACGCCTGATATTTACTCTACGCCAGAGATTCTACCACACGAAAAATTCATATGCAATACTAGTTCTTGTCGGCTGTTTGTGGCTAATTAAGGCTGTTTGTTTTTCTTTATATTGGTACAAGAACTATGAGAATATGGCTTTAGATAGCTATCATAAAACGATGTTTCTGAAAGCATAAGGAGAAGTTAAAAATGAGTAATGAGATAAATGAAATATATAATGGAAGAGAAAGGCCGGAATTTCTTTCAATAATTACTGCAAGCAAGTGTGCAAAAATTAGAATTGAGGATATTGAGATAATTGAGCAGGACGGAAGAAAAATCCATATTGTAACAGCGGATAGGGATTATTCACTTTATTCGACCATGAATAGCATAGCTATATATCTGGAAGGAAGATCTTTCTATAGAGCGATGAAAGGCCTTATAGTAAATTTTGATCATGTAAAAGATATTAATGGATTTTTTGTTAATTTTTATTCCGGACAATGTGTAACGATGGGAAGAAATAATATAGGCAAAGCAAAGATGGCATTCAGACAATACCTAAAACAATACCCTCCATTTACATCATGGGAACCGTTTTCCCATGTAGCAGAAAAAGAGAAAGACTTAAATAAGGATGTAAATTAGAATGTTGAGAAAGTATTTCTTTGATAAATCGGAGAAAAACGAAATAAAATAAAAAAACTTAAAAAACTTTTAAAAATGAGTTGACAAGGTTAGGGTAGTTGGCTATAATAGTGAAGCTGTCAGTCAAGAAAACAACTTGAAAAAAGGCAGCAGAACCTTGAAAACTTCATAGTGCAGAACTGGTCAAAGGGTCAGAGATGACCCAAGAGACAGTTAAAAA
>JAAYIA010000007.1 GCA_012735145.1 Clostridiales bacterium
TAGAGCCATCTATAAAATATGCATGCCTTAGGATTCTGGTTAGTCAGATAGTCGAAACATCTTTCAGCATAGTACTCCCAACCAAGAATTGTTGTGAATGCGAAGAGCGCAAGCGAGATAGATAGAATTACAGCTCCCCATATCTCAGGCCAAGGCAGTCCGTGTCCAAATGCATATATAGTTACTGCAACACCTTCAAGACCTTGCTCATATGCTCCTGTAAGAACGATTGATAAACCTGTCATCGTACAAATAACGATTGTATCAAGGAATGTACCTGTCATTGAAACAAGACCTTGACGAGCACATTCATGGGTTTGTGCGGCAGCAGCGGCTATTGGAGCAGAGCCGAGCCCCGATTCGTTGGAGAAGATACCTCTTGCAATTCCTTTCTGAAGAGCGAGGAAGAATGCACCAAGAGCTCCTCCGGCAGCAGCCTTGATTCCGAAAGCACCTTGTACGATTGTAACGATTGCACCAGGCAGTTTAGTGATATTGAAGAGCATAACAGCAACACCGGCAACAACATAGATTACCATCATCGTAGGAACAATTTTTTCAGCGATAGAGGCAATTCTCTGGATACCGCCAATAATTACTGCTATAGCAGCGACGGTTACAATAAGTGATGTTATCGTAGTTGCCCAGCTGTACTGCATCCCACCTATTGAAAATGCGATATGTTGGTTATTAGGGTCGAAGAGCTGACCAACAGCAGAAGTAATAGAATTTACCTGAGTTGTGGTTCCGATACCAAGAGCTCCGGCAAGTGCGCCAAATAGCGCGAACAGCTTAGCTAGCCATTTCCAATTTGCACCCATTCCATTTTCTATGTAGTAGAATGGTCCGCCGAGGAAAGATCCATCCTCTTTGACGACTCTGTACTTAACAGCTAAAAGACCTTCGGCGTATTTGGTTGCCATTCCCAGACAAGCAGCTACAAGCATCCAGAAGAGCGCTCCAGGGCCACCGGCCATAATAGCCGTTGCAACACCTACGATGTTACCGGTTCCTACTGTTGCAGCAAGAGCTGTTGTAAGAGCTCCGAAGCTGGAAACGTCTCCTTCTCCTCCTTCTTCATTGTTAACCGCATACTTAAGTGCTATACCAAGTTTGCGAAACTGAAGAAATCCAAGCCTAAAGGAAAGGAGCAAGCCGACACCCATAATTAGAACCAGCATAGGAATTCCCCATACCATCCCATCAACTTTATCTAGCCATAGTGTTAAAGCTTCCATTGAGAGTACCTCCTTAAAAATTTTCTTGAAATACGTAGAAATAAGAGCATAAATGCGTATTAAATATAAGAGAATATATGCTACATTATCTTATTGCATTTGAGTTTAAAGCACATGAAATGCCTTGTCAAACAGAAAAAATGCCAAAAAAATACTAATCTTCACCAAATCTTCACAAAGCGTTGAATTTTCAATGTTTTATAAGCACATGCGAAAGACATAAGTTCTTAAAAAAATAATCTAAGATAAAAAGTTAACATAAAATATGAAAATTTTACTTCTTTTTTACATATACTACCCCAATTATTTTACATAAGGCACGTATTATACATAATGATATATTTGATGTATCTATAATTAAATAATAACAAAATTACACATCAAGAGGTAAACGAAATGGATATTTTTGGAGTACTATCACTCGTTGGAGGACTTGCGCTTTTTCTCTATGGAATGACGATAATGGGAGATTCCCTTGTGATGCTTTCCGGTGGCAAATTGGAAAGGATTTTAGAGAAGCTGACGGAAAATAAATTTAAAGGTCTTCTGCTGGGAACTTTGGTAGCGGGAGTTATTCAATCTTCATCTGCAACAACGGTTATGGTTGTAGGATTTGTAAACTCAAACATTATGAATTTGGAGCAAGCTGTTGGTGTAATTATGGGAGCTAACATAGGAACAACAGTTACCTCATGGATTCTGTCATTAAGCGGAATTCAAGGAAGCAATGTGTTTGTTAAGCTTCTTAACCCCAGCTCCTTCTCTCCTGTATTAGCCGCAATCGGTCTTATCATGATGATGACAGCTAAGGAAGGAACAAAGAAAAAAACGGTAGGGAATATCCTGCTTGGATTTGCGGTTCTTATGTTCGGAATGGAGACAATGAGCAGTGCTGTTACGCCACTTAGAGATAGCCCGGCATTTATGAGTCTGTTTACCGCATTTTCTAATCCTCTACTCGGAATGTTGGCAGGAGCTGTATTAACTGCTGTAATTCAGAGCTCGTCTGCATCTGTCGGTATACTGCAAGCATTGTGTATATCGGGTGTCGTAAGCTATGGCGCAGCGATACCGATTATTATGGGACAGAATGTAGGTACATGTGTTACAGCACTGCTTTCATCAATAGGCACAAGCAAAAATGCAAAGCGTGCAGCTTTCATTCATCTATATTTTAATATTATAGGAACGACGATTTTCGTTATTGCTTTCTATACTATAAACTCATTTGTACATTTCAGCTTTCTTGCCAACCTCGCAAGTGCTGCAGGTATAGCTGTAATTCACACTTTATTCAACATAGGGAATTCAATCGTTCAATTTCCGTTTACTAAAGGATTGGTCAAACTGGCAACTCTTACTGTCCGATATACACCTGAGGATGCAGAGAAATCTGTAGAGCCTGCTGTACTTATCGCATTAAGCGATCACTTCGTTGAAAGTCCTTCGTTTGCGATGAGGCTTTCTAAGAATGCTGTTGATGAGATGGCACAACTTTCGAGAGAAGCCCTTTTTCTTGCAATGGAAGTTGTGAAAAAATATTCAAAATCAAAAATAGAAAAAATTATAGCTATTGAGCAGCTTATAGATCATTTTGAGGACGTCCTCGGTTCGTATCTTGTCAAGCTGGCAGGAAGGGATCTTAGTCTTAAGGACAGTCATCTGTTGTCTGTATTGCTTCACTCGATAGGTGACTTTGAAAGAATATCGGATCATGCTGTCAATTTAACTGAATCTGCCCAGAGACTTAAGGACGATAATATCTCAATCTCTGATACAGCGCAGCGAGAGCTCGATAGCCTAGGCGTCGCAATCCGTGATATAATCGATATTACGGAGAATGCGTTCATCGAGGAAGATCTAGTAAAAGCAGTTGCTGTAGAACCACTGGAAGAAGTAATCGATGATCTTGTTATGGAGATGAAACAAAGGCATATCAATCGTTTGCGCAAAGGCACCTGTTCGATAGAAGCAGGTATTGTTTTGGAAGATATTCTGACTAACTATGAGAGAGTTTCGGATCACTGCTCCAATATTGCAGCCTCGATGATTGAGGCAGAAGAAGACTCAATGGAGATGCATGAATATACGGATGTTAAAGTCAAGCGTGATGAGCATTTCAGAGAAGAATATAAGAGACTGAAAGGGATCTATATACTACCTTAATAATGTAATATACCAGGGAAGGGGAAGTAATGGCGTTAATATACATAGTAGAAGATGATGCCGGCATACAGGAAATCGAGACTATTGCTTTAAAGAATAGTAATTATAGTGTGCAAGCATTCGACAGAGCATCTTCATTCTATGCAAAGCTTGAAGAGACCCTTCCCGATCTTATTCTTTTGGACATAATGCTTCCGGATGAGGATGGATATAGTATTGTGCGTAACCTCAGAAGCAATCCAAGAACAAGGCGAGTTCCGGTAATAATGATTACGGCAAAAACGACAGAAATGGACATGGTCAAAGGACTGGATTACGGTGCGGATGACTATATTAGAAAACCTTTTTCGGTGATGGAGCTCATATCAAGGGTTCGTGCGCTATTAAGGCGTTTTAATGAAGAAGAATCAGTACAATTGTCTGCTGGACAGATTACACTCGATAATGAAAGGCATTGTGTCATTGTTGCCAATCGAAATACAGAGCTCACTTTGAAGGAGTTCGAGCTTCTCAGATATCTTATGATGAATGCGGGAATTGTTTTGACACGAGAGGCTATAATGCGTTCTGTTTGGGGTACAGACTTCGAAGGTGAAAGCCGAACAGTAGATATGCATATTAAAACCCTACGCCATAAACTGGGAGAGTGCGGGAGACAGATTCGAACCATAAGAGGTGTGGGATATTCTATAAGTGTAGAGATTGGAGAGGAATGATGAGACAGAAAATCAACATTCGTCTTCTTTTTATAGCATTAGTAGCAATTGTATTTACGGCTACAGGAGTTACACTTGTCTACTATAATACATTTGGTACAAAGCTTCGGGAAGGATTAACGGGCTCTGATTTTCATTTTGCGGATTTTTGCATAACTGCACTTCCCGCCATTGCCGGAATTGCAGTCGTGATGTTTCTTATATGCGTTATAACCGGACGTTTGCTTACACGCAATCTCTTAAAATCCATAGAACAGATGGCA
>JAAYIA010000053.1 GCA_012735145.1 Clostridiales bacterium
AAAAACACCGCTCAGATACCTAATATTTTATTAAATAAATGGTATTGTTGCAGTGTAATTGATTCAATCGGTAAATAAGTTTCTATTAACCTTTATATATTTATTATTCTATATTATAAAAATCTTTATATATTTATTATTCTATATTATAAAAATCTTTGTATTTTATTTACGAACCACTATGCGCCAGAATTTATTGCCCTCTTTCTCATAATTGAGAACTTCAATTTCATTTTCTTGACAATATTGTGGCAAGTTTACAGTCGCTTCCGGGCAAGTGAACAGAACTTCTATTTCCTGCCCTTTTTCAGCTTCCTCCATAGACTTTTTTAATTCGATGAGAGGCATTGGACAATCCATTCCCTTAGTATCAATTTTTATCTTATCCATTATTAACTCCTTTAGTTAAAGTGCACACCCTATGATCTTTTTATTCCCACAAGAAATATCTTTGTCCCCGTCCATATTCCAAGTACAATAAATAAGAAAGCATACCATGATTTTAATGAAAGCTGTGCAGTTCCGACGTATCCGTTGGATAAAAGACAGCCAAGCCCCCACATGGAACCCGCTCCCATAAAAGCACTTCCAACAATTGACTTTACTATCACCCTCTTTGCCGGCATAACAATTGAAAACTCCTCACTTATCAGTGTCGAAATGAAAACCCCTATTACTATTCCGAGCACCAGCAGACTTCCCCATCCAAATGTCTGGTCATAGTAATTACATCCGCCTGTAATGTATATCGGATTTGTTATGGTATACACCCAAGAAAGTAAAGGAACAGCAACGGATAAACCATGGTGCCTTCCGATTTGTTCGCTTACAAGAAAGGTAATCCCCAGTACGAGCCCAATACAAATTGCGGCAATCTCGGGAGAAATTGTTTTCTCGCATATTATGTGTCTTATACCCGTATATCTACTCGGTATAGAGAATTTCGCTTTATGTTTTTTGCGATATCTAAACATAAGAAAATAGGAAATCACAGCTATCATGCCCCACATAACGACTGCGAACCATGAACGACGTAGCGATATGTTGTCGGTAGCTGTCGTAAGCTTTCTAAGACCGTCTGTAACAGCTATTCCTCTTCCGGCCGAGAAGAAATACCCTACAGCAAGAAACACTGCAATGGACAGCCATCCTATAATCCTTCCATCTCCACATTTTACTAAGGAAGATGTTATGCATCCATTCATCATTACCGCTCCAATGCCAAATATAAAACTTCCAAGTGCAACGGAAACAAGAGAGAAAGGCGGTAGATATGACGGTATCGTAATAAGTCCCAGATGTCCAAATAATTGATATAAAAAGCCCTCGGTACTTATGATAGCTATAATAAGAACTATATTATAGCTATCTTTCTCAAGATAAATATCTCTTATTCTTCCTGTGAAGCAAAATCTGCTTTTTTTAAGTATAATTCCAAATACTATTCCAACTACAAGTCCCGATATGTTACCCACGCGTGCCTCATCCCTCTTTTCAAAGTTTTTGCAGTAAATATCCAATTACCTCGACCACATATTCACGCAGCCGAGGTAGTATGGTTAGTAGACCTTATTCATTTAAAAATTATCAATATTCAATCCTGACTTCTTAAATAATTAGTTCTTTTTGCGACGTGCGACCATTGCAGCTCCAAACCCTGATGTTGCAAGAAGCATAAGAGTCATATAAATAGCTATCGCTGAATCATCGCCTGTCTTAGCTGACCCTGATTCTGATCCTGAACCGTCTCCGTTTCCGTTTCCGTTTCCGTTTCCGGACCCATCATCTATGTCTCCAGATGTCTTGTCAACAACTGCAAATGTTGTTGTTACAGAACCGTTGTCATTAAACGAAACACTGATTGAATGGTTACCTTTTGTCAGAGTATTAAGGTAGATATCTTTAAGTTTAACAATGAGACTTCCCGGCTCAACGCCATACATATCTTCGCTCAATACTACACCGTCAATCATAACAGTTTCAGCTCTTTCGAAGGTCTCCGCATCCTTATAAGACCTCTCAATGCGGAATCTCAGTTCACCTTCGTCTTCGAGAACCCATACTTTCTTATCTCCTTCTTGTGCATCACCCTCTAAGAAACCATAAGTAATCTTTGGAATTACCTTCGTCTCAACGTGATTAGGATTCTTACTACATGTACGTGTCTCAGATCCATCTGCCTCTGTCGTAGGCTCAACAATTACCCAATCCGACCAGTCGTGACTTGTGGACCATTTTGCGGTAAGAGTTGTGTCCTTGCTGTACACAGTATCTATTGTTGCCTGAGTCTCATCAGCTGTAAACCATCCGCCGAATGTATTACAGCTATCTGCGCCTTCAGGATCGCTTAACTCTTCTAAAACACCCTTGATTGTCGTCTTAGCCGAAGTTTTATCCAGCGTTCCATAGCTTGTTTCGAAGGTTACAGTTCTGATAGGTAATACGATATTAAGTTGTCTTGTTGGATTGTCTGAAGCAAGCAGTTCAACATTGCTTGTCAATACATCAACTGTATTTGCGCTCTTGTCAAAAGCAAGTTTGTTCAGTGTCTTTACTGTTGAAGGAAGATCTACAGATGTCAGGTTGCTTCGACCAAATGCTCCGCTACCAATTGATTTAAGCCCTTCGTTAAGCTTGAGAGTTGATAAAGAATCCTTCAAGTTTTCGTTACTTACTCTGAATGCATAATTTCCTATTGATTTAACATTTGCCGGAATCTCAAGCTCTGTGAGCTGATGATTTCCAAATGCACTGGATCCAATTGTTTCAAGCGTAGATGGAAGCTTGAGTTCTGTTATAGGTGCACCTGTGAATGCATTGTTTCCGATTGTCTTAACTCCTTCAGGAATGTCGAGTTTCTTAATAGCGGTTGCATTGAACGCTGCGTTAGGAATCTCTGTAAGATTCTTGGAAAGCGTAACGTCGGTAAGAGATGTGCAGTTAGTAAACGCACCGTTCCCCAGAGATATTACACTATCAGGAATTACAACGGATACCAGCTCCTTGCATTCAGGCACTGCTGCACCATTAAATGATGCCTGAGCGATAGAGGTAATAGGTTTTCCATCTTGATCCTTGGCCGGTATTACCATATTAGGATTAACTGTTGCCTTTACCTTTCCCTTATCGCTGAGACCTTTAATTTCTCCGTTTTCTATAACGAAATCTTCGGCTATCCAGTCAAGCTCAAAGTTTATAAGCTTTATCGTATGGTATTTTGCATTATTCCATTTGAGGTGGGTAGGATTCTCTGTTGTCAAGAGAACAACTCCACTTCCCGCTTCACCTGCATTGTTCTGGAACGGCTCTGTACCAAGCTCCTTCAAGCTCGTAGGTAGAGCGACCTCTTCAAGTAATCCTTCCTTAAATGCACCGGCACCAATCTTCTCAATACCTTCCTCAAGAACGAGAGTCTGAAGAGTGGTTGCTTTGAATGTTCCTTCAAATGCATTATCCTCTATCTCTTTAACCGTACCGGGTATTGTCAAGCTCTGAAGATGATGAAGATGGAATGCTTTTTGCCCGATTTTAGTGACAGATGCCGGTATATTTAACTCTGTCAATCTTGCTCCTGCAAAAGCCGTCTGCTGAATTTCCGTAACTGTATCGGGTATAGTTATGTTATCCAGACGGATGTTCATTGAAAAAGCTCCTTGTGGAATTACGGTAACATTCTTTGACATCGTAAGACTGGTAATCGCATTCATAGAGAATACACCGTCACCCATAGCAACCACTGTATCAGGTATCACCAGATTAGAAATTTGGTTAGCATGGAATGCGCTCACCCTTATGTCCTTGAGCTGTGTAGCACTTTCAAGCGGAACAGACTTAAGATTATTATATTCAAATGCCTTATTTCCAATTACCTGGAGGCTCTCAGGAAATGCAACTGTTTCGATACCATAAACCGCTGTCGACTCGTATTTACCGATTACACGTTCACTTTCAGGGCTTTGGAATGCCATATCTCCAATTGCTGTAATGGTAACGCCGCTTGGAGAAACATTCGGGAGAACCAGATCGTGGTTGAGCTTTCTCTTCTCGTTTCCCGATGCCGACCAGCCTGTTATTGTTGTTTCGTCTCCACTATAAGTAAAGTCGTTTTGATCCCAGCCTGTACCCGCCATATTGTCGAATTTAACAACATGACCTTTTCCATCTATAACGACCTTGGTGTAGGTTCCTGATGCCTGTGACTGCTCAAGATTAGAAGTTCTGAGTACAGCTCTTCCGTCTCCTTCACCTGATATATTGCCCTCAAACGCAGCCTTGTCCAGCGTCTTAACAGTCTCAGGAAGAATTACTGTTTTAAGTAGACTGTTCTGGAACGCTTTTGACGATATTTTTTCCAGTCCTTTGCTAAGAACAAGGTTTGTCAGGGTAGCATTGCGCCCTTCCTGTGCTACAGCGAATGCACTGCTTCCTATTTCTTTGACAGATGAAGGAATAATAAGTGATGTAAGCTGATGCTGTGCAAATGCATATGTGTCGATCTTTGTCAGTTTATCGTTAAGGACCAGTGATGTAAGCGGGGATCCGGCGAATGCTCTTCCTCCAACAGAAGTTACATTCGCAGGAATTACCAGTTCCTTTATATCGTGAGACTGGAATGCGCTCGCAGGAATCGATGTGAGGCCCTCAGATAAACTAAGAGATGTCATCTTAACCTTTGCCTTATCTGTAGAAGTAAATGCAGCCACTCCAAGAGTTATAACGCTGTCAGGCAGTCTAACCGAAGTAAGTGGTGCATACCTAAATGCCATTTGACCTATTTCTTCCAGACCCTCAGGGAAATTAACAGCTGTAATGCCCTTCTGATCGCCTGTTTTTGTATCTATCTGCGCCTGGAAAGCCAAAGAGCCAATTTTCTTAAGTGTTGACGGGAAAATTACTGATGTTGGTACATATGTTTCCGGCTCTCCGGTGTCCGAATTAGTATATGAATAGTCGAACAGACCGTGACTATCAGTAACCGGAACCGAACCTATTTCAGTAATTAATACTCCGTCAGGGCTCTTGGCAGGAATTACCAGGTTGCTATTATGTGTTATTTTCTTCTGTCCTATTTCGGAAAGTCCTGTGACTATGCCTTGTTCATATGTAAAGTCATTTGCATCCCAAGGGCCAAACTCTGCAGGAGCTGCTTCTCCGGCAAATAGCTTCTGAACATTACTCTTAGACACGCCTGTTCCAGAGAGATTGGCAATTGCCGAGCTTGGATTGCTGTCGGCTATGTACATATATACAACTCCGCCTTTTTGCTCTGTTGTTGTCGATCCGGCAGGAACAGGTTCCATTCCGGGGTTGACAACAAAAGCATTTTTATCAACGACAATTGTCTTAGACGGAAGCTGAACACTCGTTAACTTGTTAAACGCAAATGACATCGCTCCGAAAGAGATTGGAAAATCCGTATTCTCAGGCATGTTTATTGAAGCGATTGCATTTGTCGTGCTTGTTGTATTGCTCGCAAATGCCTGATCCCTTACAACCATAAGAGATGAAGGAAGTTTGACACTTGTCAGCTTATTGTCTTGGAATGCATTAGTTCCGATGAAAAGCACTCCTTCAGGAATGTCAACAATTGTAAGATCGTTTCCTCTAAATGCAGAACCCATGATAAAGAAATCGCCACGTTTGTTTACACTCGTATCCCATGCAGTGGTATTATCAACCTTTTCTGTCACAGGAAGAGCCAAGGATGTGAGTCCTGCCTTGTAGAAAGCCTTGTCTCCTATCCCTTGAATTTTCTTGCCGTCAGGATCAGTCGCCGGAATAACCATATCCTTATTTATAGCAAGCTTATTAGTGCCCTGCTCTGTCAGGCCGGTTATTACATAAATGTCACCCGTCAATCCGGCTTCCTGATCATTCCCAGCGGTCACAAAGTCACTCTTTTTAAGCTCCTGTGTGCCATATGTGAAGTCTTCTGCTACCCAATTATCCGTTCCTGTGTAGATCAACTCGTGCGTATCGGACAGTGGGAAGTTTGTCTTATCTGAATACTGCTCGAAATTGCTTACATAAACCTTTGTAACAGTTACAGGAGTTTCATCAGAGTATTCCTTAAGGAATACATTCGATTTAAGAGCTGTTACTGTTTGAGGCAATTTAACCATTTCGATTATCTTATTACGGAATGCATATGTTCCGATAGTTTTAAGACCTTCGGGCAAGGTTAATGTACATGGCTCACGCAAGTAATTCTTTGTCGAGAATGCATAGCTGCCAATAGATGTAACCTTGGAAGGTATATTAATCTCTTTAAAATTATTCCCTGCAAAAGCGCGTTTCCCAATCTTTGTAACATTTTCAGGGATTTCAATTTCTGTAAGTTTAGGCATATAGTTCTTGTCATCGCTGCAACCGAATGCCGAATCCGGAATCTCCGTGAGCGAACCGGAGAGGTTAATTCTCTCAAGCTTAGGGTTTGTCGCGAACGCTCCGGCCCCAAGCTTATCTACTGTGTCAGGCATTATTACAGAAGTCAGATTATTAGTCTGAAATGCAGTCGTTCCAATCTCTTTGAGTTCAGCAGGAAACACAACGTCATTAAGTCCGTTATCTCTGAATGCGTTGTTGCCAATTCTCTCAAGATCGCTTGGAAGTCTTACACTATCAAACTTCTCTGTTTCGCTGGCAAACAACCCGTAAGAACTCGTCGTATCTGCCAATGCAGTTACAAGCGTACCATTAGGCGTGGAATCAGGTATAACGAGATCCTTATTGACAGCCCTCTTTGTAATACCTTGCTGTGTTAGACCGGTTATTGTTTGTCCTTCGTAAGTAAAGTCGCTCTCGTTCCACCTGTCAGTATCCGGGTTTGATGTTTCCGGTGTTCCATCAATAACGATAAGCTTCTGATGCCATGATTTTTGGCTTGCTGTCGGTTGATCTATGTGATGGATACGGTCCTTGTACTCAAGAGCAGGGTTATCCGTATACATATATACGACTCCACCTAAAGCTACTTCTTTATCTCCTGCAGCAGGATCGCAAGCCTCCATTCCCGGATTAAGTGCGAATACGTGTTTGTTGATTACTTCTACGTAGTCCGGAATTGTAACGGACTTGATTTTATTGCTGGCAAAAGCCATACCATGCAGCTCAAGCTGGAAGTCCGTTGTTACAGGAAAGCTTACATCAGTAATCTGGTTCTTGGCAAAAGAAAGCGTTTCAAGCCACCATATCGTTCTTGGAAGCGTTACTTTTGTCAACTTATTGCTTTGGAAAGCGCCTGACATGACAGCCAGAACTCCACTAGGCAAATATACCGACGTCAGTTCGTTACCTGCAAAAGCACTCTCCGCTATAATGTAATTTCCCCGTTTTGTAACACGATTAGTGACAGTATCGTCGTACGAAACCATCATTCCTGTAGGAAATTTAACTGAAGTAAGTCCTTTGGACTTAAAAGCCGAATCCCCCACACCGACAAGAACATTACCCTTATCATCTTTGGCAGGAAGAACCAAGTCTTTATTATTAGCAAGTTTTTCTTCTCCTTGAGCAGTAAAACCTGTTACTACCTTCCCGGAAACAATGATTTGCCTTGTATAATCACACCCATAAATAAGATCTTCGTAATCTCCATAGGTAAAGTCTGTGGCAACCCATTCATCAACGGTGTCTCTTTCGCTTGTTTTTGCAATACCCTCTTCCGAGGTACCTACTTCTGCCCCTTGAGCTTCTTCGCCTTCTGCGACAGTTACCTCATCGCTTGACAGCGTTTCGTCTGTAACAGCGTCCGAAGTCTTTGAATCTACCTCTTTAGCTGCAACACGAGGTGACTCAAGAGCCGTACCCTCACCTGAAAGCTCCGCCGCAAAAGATGCGAACGGCGCAACAGTAAGTGCGAAGGCAAGAAGTAAGGCTATTACATGTCTATGCCTCATTCTATATCCTCTCTTTCATATAATAATTTATTTAGCATTCCTTATTAAGTTTATCTTCCATATCTACAGAGAGCTAATTGTTTATACTTATACTTGGATTTTATAATATAAGTATTTTCAATGGCTTAAGGTCTTTATTTGGTTGACCTTACATTGCCATTTTGGGAAAATGTTAATTAGCAATACCAAAAATAAGCAAAGCAAATATGTCTTAAAACATATCGATAATATATTTGGAGTCTTAATACAGTTAAGCTCCAGCAAGGATGGTTACATATATGGGAACAAATTCAAAAAAGAAAATCGCTTTACTGTCTGCAGCTTTGATATTGATTGTAAGTCTATCTGTGATTGGCTATAAGCAAATAAATAGCAACAGTATCGATAGACCCATATCAAAGGTAGAAACTACAAAGCAGACCGAAAAGAAAATAGATAAGGCAGATAAGAGTAACAATAATGATAAAGATCGTGCTAACTCAGAAGCTGACAAGGATAGCGATTCAGCAAAGTCTGCAAAATCGGACAAGAAAAATTCTTCCACAAAAGATAAAACATGGGTTCCCCCTGTATATAAAAATGTATACCATGAGGAAAAAGGGCATTACGAAACACACACCTATACAGTGTGTTTAGGAAAAAACTGTGGAGCAAGATTTAAGACTAAAGATGCTTGGTATCAGCACTGGCAAAATTATATAGCCAGTAATGGCGGAGTCTGAGATCATGCGCACGATCGCTCCAGGACTGTGAGTGAAGAGGTTTATGTTGTGGACAGAGCTGCTTATACAGAAAAGGTTCTTGTAAAGAAAGGATATTGGAAATAAAACAATTCTTAGATTGGAGCAATATGAGAACAAAAAAATTACATATATTTATTACGCTAATACTAATTGCACTTTCCGGTGTGTCTCTATGCGGATGTTCGGATAAAGGCTCTGCAGATACTAAGGATATAACATATCGTCATGTCGAACTTGAGGAAGCAAAGGAACTAATAAATTCCGGTGAAGGAGTGCTTGTTGATGTGCGTGATGATGTTATTTTCTCTTACGAACATATTCCCGGTGCCATCAATATCCCCTATTATGATGTAACGGATAATTCCAGTGATACAGTTTTAAAATTACCCGATAAAGATATGTTGATAATCTTGTACTGCGATTACGGCGGTGTAAGCAAGGAAGTTGCCGAAAAGCTTGTCGCAAAAGGATATACTAATGTTGTAGAATTTGACGGTCTACTGGTATGGGATGGTGAAATCGTAGGCAAGGCACAGTAATTTACTCAATATCGATATCCAAAGGCTTATCGATATCCTCTCCTACGTATTTTCCGTTTTTCTTACGCTGTCTGACACACTCACTCAATAGATATTCAATCTGCCCATTTATCGAGCGAAAATCTTCCTCTGCCCAAGCAGAGATTGAGTTAAATAACTTTTCAGAAATTCTCAGCGGTACTTGTTTTTTTGGCATTATATTGAAATAATGCAGCACAGTTAATGTCGGATTACACATTAATCGTGCTGCATTTTCCTCCTTTTATATTAATACAGTGATCCTGAATTTACTACGGGCTGAACATCGTGGTTGCCGCATAGCACCACCATAAGATTGGATACCATGGCTGCTTTTCGCTCCTCATCCAGCTGTACTACTTCGTTCTCGTTCAATTTCTCAAGAGCCATCTCTACCATTCCAACGGCACCTTCTACAATCATAGCCCTTGCATCGACAACAGCACTCGCCTGCTGCCTCTGAAGCATGACAGCTGCAATCTCTTTGGCATATGCGAGATATGTAATCCTAGCTTCGATAACCTCTATTCCGGCATCGTTAACCTTATTTTGAATCTCGTTCTTAATGCGCTCGGCAACAATCTCACTAGAGCCTCTAAGCGATCCTTCATCTGCATGTCCATCTCCTGTCGTGTCTACATTAGGTGCTACATCGTAAGGATATATTCTTACGATATTTCTCAAAGCAGAATCGCACTGCAGGGAAAGGTATTCCTTATAGTTATCTACATTGAATACTGCTTTTGCGGTGTCGGTTACTTTCCAAATTACCGCTATACCAATTTCAACAGGGTTGCCCAGACAATCATTAATCTTCTGAACGGAGTTGTTCAGTGTCATAATCTTGAGTGAAACTTTTTTATTGTTAAAGTCTATATTTGCGATTTCTCTGCTCGCGGTTCCTTTGGAGAGGCTCTCCAGACTCTTCTTGGTTTCTATATCTCCTGATTGGCTTAATTTGGTCTGAGCTGCAGGGTTGACCGATACACAGAAAGGATTGACATAATAAAAACCCTCCCCCTTGAGAGTACCATAATACTTGCCAAACAGTGTCAGCACCAGTGCCTCCTGCGGCTTCAACACCTTAAGTCCAAGCATAGGAAACCATCCTATTGCAAGCCATATAACAAAAACAGTGGGAAACAAAATATATCCTAATATAACGGAAAAGACTAAGCCTATTATCGCCAAAATATATAAACCGGCAAACAAGATTAGCATTGGCATACCTCTTTTCTTTCCTTGTAGTATCTTCTCGTTCATAGCTATACCTCCTTATTTTGATATATGAATGATATCATATTGATATCATAAGTCAATAAAAATTTTATCAGTCTTATCCTATTTGCATTGATAAAACCTTGAAATAAAAAAAGGAAGGTATAACCTTCCTTATCTTGCTAATTGTGTCTACAAAACCGTATCCTTGACTATGTCGCTGAAAATCTTGTCAGCAGACTCCTTATTCCACTCAGGATCGTAAAATAAATTCAGTCTAAGCTCGTTAGAGATTTCCTTGAGGAGCTTAACTCCGGCAATGCTGTTTCCTTTGCTATCGAGAGCCGGTCCGAATACTCCGATTCCTGCTCTTTTATCTGATACAGAAAGCAGACCTCCACCGACACCTGACTTGGTTGGGATTCCTACTTCTATTGCGAATGTTCCGGAGCCATCGTACATACCGCATGTAAGCATTAAAGTCTTTGCGATACGAGCAGTCTTTGATGACATATATCTTTTGCCTGTCTCAACATCAACCCCGTCATTTGCCAATTTCTGTGCAAGTGTAGCCAAAGATGCGGCATTTACATTAAGTGAGCACATCCTCGAATAGAATTTCAAAACATCCTCAACGTATGTCGTTATTATTCCCTTGCTCTCAAGTAGATATGCAATCGAACGATTCCTTGAGCATGTTTTCATTTCCGATTCGAATACAGCTTCGTTAAGGTTGATATCCGGGTCAGAACAAACTCTGCGAGTAAATCTCAGCATGTCATGAAAAGACACTTCCGGTATGAGAAGCCCGCAGACAGCAAGTGCTCCTGAATTGATAAGTGGATTATATGGTCTTGAATCATTAAGATCGAGTTCCACAAGAGAGTTAAAGGCTTCACCTGACGGCTCAGATCCTACTTTCTCGAAAACTTTATTGTTACCGCAAACTTCCATAGCCGCAATAAGCATTATTACCTTGGAGACAGACTGTATTGTAAATCTCGCATCATAATCTCCTAAGCAAATCTTGTCACCTGCCAATGGAAAAAGACAGATTCCGAGCTGATTAGGGTCTACCTTGCCAAGCTCCGGTATATATGTTGCCACCTCTCCCTCCGGAATCTTATTGCGAGCTTTTGCAATAGCACTCTGTATAATTTCTGTTGTCTTCTCTGTATCTTGAAGTTGGTAATGCCTTTCGATTATAAAGTTCTCATCTTCTTCATGAAGGTTATTAACACCCTGTTGAAAAATTTCAGAATTATTATTGTTTTGGTCATTGGTCTCAAT
>JAAYIA010000054.1 GCA_012735145.1 Clostridiales bacterium
GCAGATTGGTGTGGTCCATGCAAGGCGCAGGCCCCAATCATGGAGGATCTTTCTAAAGAAAAAGCAAATGTAAAGTTCTTCAAAGTTGATGTTGATAAAGAAGTACAGGTTGCAGTGAATCTTGGAATAAGCAGCATTCCTACAATTATGGTAGTCAAAGACGGAAAGGTTACATATAATCAGGCAGGAGTTCTTCTAAAATCTCAACTCGAAGGACTTCTGTAAATATACGAATCTTAGAATAAACAATTAATACGGGGACACAAGGCAGACTTATGATTTTACTTAACAAAGAAGATATAAAGAAAGTATTTAATATAAGAGATGCCATCGAAGCTGCCAAGAAAAGTTATAAACTCTTTAGCGAGGGTGGCTGTGATGTTCCCCTCAGAACAATTGTCACAGGCGATAAGGGTGATTTCTGCTTTATGCCATCATACAGCAAAGACATGGAAACGGCAGCAATGAAAGTTGTAAATGTCTTTCCGGAGAATCAAGGAAAAGGACTTCCCGGTTCTATTGGACAGGTGCTGTTGATTGATGGAAACACAGGGGAGATCAGAGCTCTTATTGATGGTACATATGTTACTGCAATCAGAACCGCTGCTTCAAGCGGTTCTGCTTTTGATTTATTTGGAATCAGGGATGCCGGTATTGGGGCTTTGATCGGAACGGGAAGTCAAGCAATGTTACAGTTGGAGGCGATGCTGACAGCAAGACCTCTTAATGAAGTGAGAGTTGCAGCAAGAAATTTTGATAAAACTAAGAAATTTGTCGAAAAGGCTAAGCTGGAGCTTGCATCATACGGAGCAAAAATCTTGGCATACGAATCTGCAGATGATGCCGTAAAAGGAGCTGATCTTGTAACTCTTGTAACGGTGTCTAAAACACCTGTATGTAGAGCAGAAAATTTTAAACCGGGATGTACAATAAGTGCAGTTGGATCATATACTTATGATATGCAGGAGCTGGATCCTGCAGTATTTGCGAAATGCAGCAAGATATATTGTGATTCCTGCGAAGCTGTTTTGGCTGAATCGGGTGATATTCGGAGACCTCTTGATGAAGGACTCCTAATTAAAGATCAATTAACCGGAGATATAGGAGATTTTATCCTTGGTAAAATTCAAGGAAGAGAAAGAGACGATGAGATAATCGTTTTTAAAAACGTTGGAATAGGGGTGCTTGACCTCGTAGCTGCATCTGAAATTTACAATAAAGCGTTAAATGCTAACATTGGGCTCAAATGGAGCGAATAAACCAGTAATATTATTACAATGTAAATCCTCCTCAGGAGGATTTATTTTTGTATAGATTATATATAAATTGTAATCATTGTCATACTTAAGTCCATGAGATATAATAAATTGGTTATGAATAAAGAAAAAAATAAGACATATATTAGTGTCCACAACTTAATAGTAGACTTTACACAAATTAACGAAGAAGGCATAGAAGAAATCAAAACAAGGGCCATTGATGATGTCAGTTTCGATATAGAAAAAGGTAGCTTTATTTCGATAATCGGAATGAACGGATCCGGAAAATCGACATTGGCAAAATGCCTTAACGGTCTTATTGAGCCAAATTCCGGAGAAGTAATCGTTGACGGGATGAATACATCAGATGAAGAACACCTATGGGATATACGAAGCCGGGTTGGTATGGTTTTTCAAAATCCTGATAATCAGATAGTATCATCCTTAGTTGAGGACGATGTTGCGTTCGGTCCGGAAAATCTCGGAGTGGATCCGGCCGAGATAAGACAAAGGGTTGATCATGCACTCAAGCAGGTGGATATGTACGACTGCAAAGATAAGGGTGCACATATGCTTTCGGGAGGGCAAAAACAGAGAATAGCGATAGCCGGAGCTTTAGCTATGAGGCCTGACTGCATAATCTTCGATGAGCCTACAGCCATGCTTGATCCGAAAGGAAAGCTGCAGGTTATGGATATTATCAAAGAACTCAATCGAGAGGGGATAACAACAATCCTTATAACTCATTATATGAATGAGGCTGAACAGGCAGATCGGATAATAATTCTGAAAAAAGGCAAAGTTTACAGTGATGGAAAACCGAAAGATCTCTTTAGCAATCGGAGGCTTATAGAAGGTGCAGGACTTGAGATGCCGCCTCTTATAGATTTGAGGGATAAAGCAGGGCTTCCCGAATCAGCAACCACATTAGAGGATATAATATGTCTATTGAAATAAATAATTTAAGATATGTATATAATCCGGGAATGCCGGGGGAGACCGTTGCTTTAAACGATGTATCTCTTACCATTGGAGATGGTGAAATGGTAGGCATTATAGGGCACACTGGATCAGGGAAATCTACACTTTTGCAACATATGAACGGATTACTCAAGCCTGCTTCCGGAGATGTTTTCGTCGATGGACAATGCATTACGGATGGAAAAGCTAATCTTGTAGATATCAGGCGCAAGGTGGGGTTGGTATTTCAATATCCGGAATATCAGTTATTCGAGGAAACTGTTGCCAAAGATGTCGCATTCGGGCCCAGGAATCTTGGAATAGAAGGCGAAGAACTTGACAAAACAATACAGGAAGCTATTGAAATTGTCGGATTGAATTATAATGAAATACAGAATTCTTCGCCATTTGAACTATCAGGAGGTATGAAAAGACGAGTGGCAATAGCCGGAGTTATTGCGATGAGACCGTCAGTCCTTATATTGGATGAACCAACGGCAGGTCTTGATCCGACTGCTCACAGAGAGATTTTGTCGATGATTCGAAGAATAAACGACAATAGGGAAATTATAATTATTTTCGTATCCCACAATATGGATGACATAGCAAATATGTGTAGTAGAGTTGTAGTTATGGATAAGGGCAAAGTGTCATTGGAAGGCACACCACAAGAAGTCTTTGCTCAAGGCAGGCTCCTGGAGTCTATGGGGCTGGATGTACCGCCTGTTGTGCACATCATGAATAAGATTTCAGATGAGGTTAGCGGATTTTATAGCTCGGCTCTTACCATCGATGAAGCAGCAAAAGATATCAGAGAATACATTAAGAGGAAGAAATGATCAGAGACATTACGCTGGGGCAATATTTTCCGGGCAAATCACCAATACACAGACTTGATGCGAGAACAAAGATTATAGCGACATTTATGTTCATCGTAGAGATGTTTATCGTAAATAATTTTTGGGGATTTGTAATCGCCGGGATAGGCTTGTTTACTGTTATCGGTATTTCCCGTGTTCCTTTGAAGTTTATTTTCAGAGGACTAACGGCTGTATTTCTTATCATAGCATTTACCTTTATTATTAATCTCTTTATGTTCGATGGAAGGATTTTATGGCATTGGTGGATATTCAAAATAACATATGAGGGGTTAATAAGAGCTTGCTTTATGGTAATAAGACTGGTGCTTCTCATATTGGGTTCTTCTATCCTGACGCTTTGTACAAAACCTATAGCGCTTACGGATGGACTAGAAAAACTCCTAAGACCTTTTTCAAGATTTGGTGTACCTAGCCACGAAATAGCGTTAATGATGACGATAGCTTTGAGGTTTATTCCCACCCTTATGGAGGAAACGGATAAAATAATCAAGGCGCAGCAAGCCAGAGGTGCAGATTTTGAGTCAGGAAATATTCTAAGAAGAGCAAAAAGCCTAATACCTATATTGGTGCCACTTTTCATTAGCTCATTCAGAATAGCTCAGGAATTGGCACTCGCTATGGAGGCAAGATGTTATCATGGGGGAGATGGGCGTACAAGAATGAACGAGATACATTTTAATAAGGAAGATGTTGTAGCAGCTGTCTGGATGGTTGCATTTCTGGGAATAATAATTGGTTCGAGGTTTATCCGTTGAGACAGAGAAAAATTAAAAATCTTGAAAAAAAATATATAAAGTATGAAGACCTTATAGTTTACAATCCTATTTCATTCAAAGGAAAGTGGAGAGAATTAGGAAAGGGTAAGCCTGTATATCTTGAAATAGGATGCGGGAAGGGTAAATTCATTTCTGAAATTGCCGAAAGAGAACCGGGAAATTTCTTCATAGCAATTGAAGGGCATCGTAGTGTTATGCTTCGGGCATTGGAGAAGATAGATGAGAAGGGCCTCACAAATGTAATATTTATTCCTAAATTTGTGGAATCTCTTACGGAATGGTTCGATAATGCGGAGATATCCGGTATATATCTCAATTTCAGTGATCCTATGCCAAAAAACTACTGGTATAAGAGAAGGTTAACATATAGGGAAAGATTGAAGACTTATTTTGAGGTCCTAGAGAACAGAGGAAATGTGCAGTTTAAGACGGATAATACGGAATTGTTCGAGTGGACCATCAGAGAAATTGAGGCAGCGGATCTGAAGATTATTGATATAACAAGAGACTTACACGCAGACGAGGATATATACAATATTGAGACCGAATATGAAGAAAAATTTAGTGGGCTTGGCGAGAAAATAAAAAGAGTAATTATTGAAAGAAGAGTTTCAAAAGAAACGGAGAAGAAAGACATGTCTATTACATCGATAGCAGCATATAATGGAAGAAATATTCCTAATGAGGATAAAGTGTTTGCTGCGAGCGGACGGGCAAAAGCTCTAATAGAAGAAAAAGGTGAAGATGCTGTAATCAATGCAACCATTGGCTCTTTGCTTGATGATTCCGGTAAACTGGTTGTTATGAAATCTGTAGAAAAAGCAATGAAAACCTTATCAGCTTCCGAATTTGCTGAGTACGCCCCTATTGCGGGAACACAAGGATTCAAAGAAGCAATAATGAAAGCGGCGTTTAGTCCTTATGAGGTCAAAAGCTGTACAGCTGTTGTGGCAACGCCTGGTGGTACCGGTGCAATAAGGAATACAATTGCAAATTACTCATGTCCCGGAGATAAGATTCTTACACATAATTTGCATTGGGGAGCATATACCGGCATTGCTGACGAGATGGGACGAAGTCTTGAGTATTTCGAAATGTTTGACGACGAAGGAAACTTCAACATAGAAGATTTTGGCTACAAGGTTAAGAAACTTATCAAAAATCAAGAGCACCTGGTAATTATTTTAAATACGCCGGCCAACAACCCTACAGGATACTCTCTTTCCATGGATGACTGGTATGGAGTTAAGAGAATCCTCGACGCTATACCCCTTGATAAGAAAATAGCCCTCCTTGTCGATGTTGCATATATGGACTTTGCAGGAGAAGATGAGGATACCCGTGAGTTTATTAGCGTTATAGATAATATGAGAGCAAATATACTTCCTATAATTGCATATAGTGCATCCAAGACATTCTCCCTGTATGGCTTCAGGTGTGCGGCAATGATATGTCTTGCCAACAATTACGAGGCTGCAGAGGAGTTCGAGAGAGTATGTACATTCTCGGCAAGGGCGAGTTGGTCGAATTCTCCCAGAGCACCACAGGCTATTATCGAAAAAATATACGCAGATCCGGATCTTCTGGAAGAAGTTAGAAAAGAGAGAAAACACGATAGAAAAATGCTAAAGGCGAGGGGTACAGCATTTGCTTTGGAGGCTTCAAAAGTGGGACTGGAAATAGTTCCTTTTAGTGCAGGCTTCTTTATTGCTGTACCGTATGACGAGCCGGATAATCTATGTAGGGCATTAGAGAAAAAAGGAGTGTTCCTTGTTCCGATAAGAGATGGAGTCAGAGTTTCGGTTGCCTCAATTTCCGAACATAAATGCAAAAAGCTACCCGCAATAATCAAGCAGACGATGGATGAAATAAGATAGGCTTATGAAAAATTAGATAACAAATGCCTGATTTATCTTTCATAAAGCAGGCATTTGGTCTATAATATAGTTCATGCGCGGGTGTAGTTTAATGGCAAAACTCCAGCTTCCCAAGCTGATGTCGAGGGTTCGATTCCCTTCACCCGCTCCATTTATACCTCGAGGAGAATACTCGAGGTATTTATATTACTGTGATATTAAGATTCATTGTATTCTATACTGTAAATCTATATCCCAAACCCCTGACTGTAATGAGATGCTTGGGATTGGAAGGATCATCTTCAATTTTCTGTCTTATACGATTTACATATACCATTATTGCATTTTCATCTATGATGGTTTCTCCCCAGATTACGCTATATATCATATCTTTGGAGAATATGTGGTCAACATTATCGATGAAAAGCTTAATCATAGAATTTTCTTTGGAAGATAAAAGAATTTCAACATCATTTTTGTAAAACCGAAGGGTGGATGTGTTGTACTTGAATGGTCCGGCTGAAATAATATTTTTTGTTGTATCGGTAGTGCGGCTTCTTCGCATAAGGGCTTTTACTTTGGCGACGAGGGTTACGGGATTAAAAGGCTTAGTTATGTAATCATCAGCACCTATGTGTAACCCATATAAGGTGTCTCCGTCATCTTTTCTGCCGCTTACTACCATTATAGGAACGGTTAGGCCGCTTGCTCTTATCTTTTTTATAACAGAGAAGCCATCTATTCCACTCATATTGATATCCAGTAGTATAAGATCGTATTCATTTTCCGTAAGCAACTTTAACGCCGCCTCTCCACTTATGGAAAGATCTGCATCTATACCACTGCCTTGTAGCGCTTTATAAAGCATGTTCAGAATCGTCTTATCATCGTCAACAACGAGAACCTTAGATGTCATAATTATCTCCTCTTTGTCTATTATTATTTAAAGTATATGGGTTTGTTCGGATATCTTCAAGAATAAATGCTGTTTTTTTGGAAACTTGACTTTTGATGTATCAATACATGCTAAAATAATAACATCGTGGAGGAATCAATTATGAAGGAACGCCGAACAAGGGCAGCAATATTTACGGTTATGATTATTACGGCACTTACGCTTTTTGGGGTAGGCCTCTATAAGGCGTGGACGCATTTCATTGAATTTGATGAAACCACACTCCAGGAAAAAGATACTCAATTCTATAGCCTGCTAATGTCAGACGATGTTAATATATACAATTCCATTATGGGCTTCTCTCGTGAAGCGGAGAGCTCATTAAATCGTAGCACGATAAAGACCGGTCAACAGATATGGGAGGATACAGAAGATTTTACCGATCTTGAAGAGAGCCTCTCAAATAGCTCTGTGCGTTACAATCCTCTTTATTCGGATTTGCTTATTTTTGACAATAACAAAATCGTTTTTGCAATAGAGGGCTCCAAGAAATACACCTTCCTTACCGCTGCAAACGATAATAATTTTAGAATTTGCAGATCACCGAAAGGAAAGATTTGCATGGTTTATGAAGTAAAGGGTGATAATGCAATAACTTATGGAGTGGTAATGGATCTTGAGCTTCTATATCTGAATGCAACAGGCAGTACAGATATAGAAAAGCTCATTATGCTCGACAACACGGGCTCAATAATGATTTATAAAATTAACAAAGAAGTAAAGGTTGTAACCACAGGAACAAAAATAGACCAAAATTCGATAAAACGAATGCAGTTTATTGCAGAGTGTCAGCAGCTGCAAGTCAACGATGGGAAATCACTTCAAATAGATAGAAAAGATGGGGGTTCCTATACGGAAAGAATGGTGGTTGTATCAAGTAATAATACAATCAACGGAGAATTTGCGATTGGAATAACAGCAAATTATGACAATGCTGTAAGACCGTCAAAAAAGGCTGCGACGGGTATGCTGATTTATGGGGGAATGGCTGTAATTGGAGCAGCGATACTAGTCTTACTTATTATCCTGATGAAGAAAGTTGATAGTGACAATGCGATTGAACTTGAAAATTTAAGGAAAAGAAATGAATCCATGAAGGAGCTTAATCGTCAAATGCAGGAAATGTCGCATCACCAAAGGCTTGAAATAATAGGTACGATGACAGCAAGCATTGCTCATGATTTCAATAACCTTCTTACACCAATAATGGGTTACAGTATGATGACAATGGAGATGTTGCCGCCTGATGCAACGGAATTACAGGATAACCTTATGGAAGTTTATAATGCTTCTGTTAAAGCCAAATCCATGATAACGAGGTTATCTGACTTGACGAAGAAAAGAAACAAGGAAGCTTATGTCCAGATAGATCCGGATGAGCTTATCAGAAGCTCATTACAGGTTACCCTGCCTGCGAAGCCAAAAGGGGTAGAGGTTAAGTGTAGATTTAACTGTGCAACAAGAGAGATAATGGGCGATTACACACAACTTTCACAGTTGATAATGAATATCATTCTTAATGCGTATGATGCCATGGAAGAAGAGGGTGGAACATTGCTTGTTTCAAGCAATGTTAGCGAAGAAAATGTCGAGATGACATTTAGAGACAATGGACCGGGTATGAATGCAGAAACGCTAACAAAAATTTTCGATCCGTTCTTCACAACTAAAAAATCAGGCAAAGGCACAGGACTCGGTCTCGCAATAGTATCACAGATAGTGTCAACCCATGGCGGTAATATATATGCAGATTCGGCACTCGGTAAGGGAACGGAGTTTAAGGTAACATTCCCTGTTATTCCTAACTAAGAATCAGTATTCAGCTTGTATCTTGAAGTGATTTCCGGAAGCTGAATCGCAGGTCATGTAATATGTGCCTGCATGGGGGATTTCGGATTTTGTTTCGTCAGAAAGATGACCCCAGCTTATATTTAGAACTGTACCTTCGAGAGCTTCGGTTTGATACCTTATATTTATCATTTTAGGTGAAAGTCCTTCCTTCGCCGCAGGAATAATATCCTCGACAAGATCTAGACATAGAGCGCTGTTCATATGGCGATTGGAATCTATGTAGCTGAACGGAACAGTGAATTCAGTGTGATGTGTGGTCTCTATGCTTTTTGGATTAGGTCTCATGCTGATTTCGTTTCCTGTGTTCACACTATCAAACATTAAATCGTAATCGGAAGGAATAATCATTGATCGAGTTTTGATATCGATAAGAGACCAAACAGCACCCGCATTTATAAGAGTTTCTCCTTCGGGAGTTTCAATGCTATAGTGACGATGGAGCAGCTTATGTCTGCCACCTGTCGGCCATGTTTTGACTACTATCTCCTCATCTCGCTTTGGCATTCTTTTTATCTCAGCTCTTTGCTTAATAAGAACCCATATAAGGCCTTTACCAAGGGTTACATCCGTACCGGTACCCGCGATGTTAAGGTGATCTGTTGATACGAGATGAAGAATAGAGAACATTCTGGAAGTTCTCAAACGCATGTATTTGTTAACATCGATGATTGGGATGTTGAAATTTCTTGAAAATATGCTAGTCATTATTTTACCTTTCTCGCAATAAAATACAATAATATAAATGCACAACTCAGTTATTATAACATACTTAGTTGCTGGTGGTTATTAACCTTATTTTGGAGAGATATATCTAAAAAAGTTATTTAATATGACCCGATAAAGAGTCCAAATATCAAAAATTTTACAATATTCATCATGGCGAAAGAAGGCGATAATCTGCTTTGAAAGTGATTCTTTATGGACATAAAAGTATGGCAAAAAATAGTCATACTTTTATAAGAAACATAATGTTTTTACAACAAAAAAAGAGAATGTTTATGTTATAATAACTAACGATACACCCACTATAATAAGCTAAATTGAAAGGAATTTTGAATATGATAATTCTGGTAGTAAATACAGGAAGCTCATCTCTTAAATACCAACTTTTCGATATGGAAGATCGTAAGGTTTTGGCAAAGGGAATATGCGAAAGAATCGCTGAAGATGGGCACATGAACTACAAAGTTGGTGATGAGACAGTATTTAGCAAAGACATTCCTCTGCCTGATCACGGTGTAGCAATGCAACTTGTAATAGATGCTCTGATAGATAAAGAGCACGGTGTAATATCCGATATGAACGAAATTCACGCTGTAGGACACAGAGTCGTGCAAGGAGGATCCTTATTTAAAAAGTCAGAAATCATTACGCCGGAAGTTGAAGCCGGTATAGAGCAGCTATCGGTAATTGCTCCTCTGCACAATCCACCTGCATTAGTGGGTATTCGTGCTTGTAAGAAAGTTCTTCCAAATGCAATAGGTGTTGTTGTTTTTGATACATCGTTTCATCAGACTATGCCTGAGGAGAGTTATATGTATGCTATTCCGATGGAGTATCTTGAAAAATATAATATACGCAAATACGGGGCTCATGGAACGAGCCATCGTTATGTTTCAGAGCGTTGTGCAGAGCTTTGCGGTAAAGACAAGAGCGAGATGAATATTATCACATGCCATCTCGGCAACGGGTCGTCGGTTACTGCAATTAAAGAAGGTAAGTGCTACGATACATCGATGGGACTGACACCTCTTGATGGACTAATTATGGGAACGAGAACAGGAACTTTGGATCCTACAGTTGTCAGCTTTATCAATGAGCAGACAGGAATGAGTGCTTCAGAAATCGTTTCAATGATGAATAAGAAATCAGGTCTCCTTGCGGTATCGGGAATATCCGGAGACGTTAGAGATATCTGTGAGGCAGAAGCAAAGGGGAACCATAGAGCACATATCGCAAGAGAAATGCTGCTTAAGTCAGTTCGTCACTTCATAGGAGCCTATGCGGCTGAGCTTGGAAAAGTCGATGCTCTGGTATTTACAGCCGGTATAGGTGAGAACGACATTGAACTTCGTGAGAAGGTATGCGACTATCTTGGATTCATGGGTGTCAAGATTGATACAGAGAAGAACAACTCAAGAGGAGAAGAGGTAGAGATTACAGCTCCGGGATCAACTGTTCGTACATTTGTTATTCCTACTAACGAAGAGCTGATGATTGCCATTGATACGCAAGCTTTGGCTGATGGCAAATAGTTTTCAAAATATTTTATATTTTGTTCACAATTTATATATTTCATGATTTTATTTACAAGTTATTGCTCAACAATAATATGAATAAGGAGATAATAAAATGACAAAAAGAGAATTTAAAACCATGGATGGTAATACTGCTGCTGCTCACGTATCCTATGCGTTTACGGAGGTGTCAAGCATATACCCTATTACTCCTTCGAGCCCTATGGCAGACTATGTTGATCAATGGTCTGCAGCTGGCAGGAAAAACATCTTTGGTTCAACCGTTGAGGTTGTAGAAATGCAATCCGAAGCCGGGGCAGCAGGTGCTGTACATGGCTCTTTGGGAGCAGGAGCACTTACAACAACCTATACAGCATCACAAGGTTTGCTTTTGATGATTCCTAATATGTATAAGATGGCCGGCGAGCTTCTTCCTGCAGTATTCCACGTTTCAGCACGTACAGTTTCTACACATGCACTTAATATCTTCGGCGATCACTCCGATGTATACGCATGTCGTCAGACAGGGTTCGGAATGCTTGCAGAGGGAAATGTTCAGGAAATAATGGACTTGGCTCCTGTTGCACACCTTGCAGCGATAGAAGGCAGAGTTCCTTTCCTTAACTTTTTTGATGGATTCAGAACTTCACATGAACTTCAGAAGATTGCAGTATGGGATTATAAGGATCTGGAAGAAATGTGCAATATGGATGCTGTAAATGCATTCCGTGACAAGAGCCTTAATCCTGAGCATCCTCATCTAAGAGGATCCCACGAAAATGGAGATGTTTTCTTCCAGCATAGAGAAGCTAGTAATACTTTCTATGACAACATTCCTGATGTAGTAGAGAAATATATGCATAAGGTCAATGAGAAGTTAGGCACAGACTATCAGCTGTTCAATTACTACGGTGCTGCTGATGCAGACAGAGTAATAATAGCTATGGGTTCTATATGTGATGTCGCAGAAGAAGTCATAGATTACCTAAATGCTAACGGACAGAAGGTCGGACTTATCAAAACAAGACTGTACAGACCTTTCAGAGCTGACAAGCTTATTGCTGCTCTTCCTAAGACGGCAAAAAAAATCGCTGTTCTTGACAGAACAAAGGAGCCTGGAGCTCTCGGAGAACCTCTATATCTCGATGTTATAACAGCATTTGCTGAGGCAGGAATTGATGCAAGCGTTATTGGAGGACGATATGGACTTGGTTCCAAAGATACACCACCGGCTTCTGTGTTTGCAGTTTATGATGAACTTGCAAAGGCTGATCCTAAGAAGAAATTCACCATCGGAATTGTAGACGACGTTACCCATCTGTCGCTGGAGGAGAAGGAAGCACCTATTACCGCAGCTGCGGGAACTATTGAATGTAAATTCTGGGGACTTGGTGGAGACGGAACAGTTGGAGCTAATAAGAACTCCATCAAGATTATCGGTGACCACACAGATAAGTATGTTCAGGCTTACTTCCAGTATGACTCCAAGAAGACAGGAGGAGTTACAATTTCTCACCTGAGATTTGGAGACAATCCGATTAAGAGCCCATACTACATCAATAAAGCAGACTTTGTTGCTTGCCATAACCCTTCGTATATCGATAAAGGTTTCAAGATGGTGCAAGACGTTAAACCGGGTGGAACATTCCTGATTAACTGTCCTTGGAATCCTGAAGAAGTTGGTGAGCATCTCAACGCTGCTGCTAAGAGATATATTGCTAAGAACAATATCAACCTGTACATTATCGATGCTATTGAACTGTGTGCAAAGATTGGAATGGGCAAGAGAACAAATACAACCCTTCAGTCAGCATTCTTCTCACTTGCTGAAGTAATGCCTAAGGAAGATGCAATCAAGTTCATGAAAGAAGCGGCAACAAAGTCCTATATCAAGAAGGGACAGGATGTTGTAGACATGAACCACAAAGCAATCGATGCAGGAGCAGATGCACTTGTTAAGGTTGAGGTTCCAGCTGATTGGGCAGAGGCATTCGACCCAGCGACCGATGATATTATAGATGGCCGTGCAACTTTGGTAACACAGGTTAAGAATATTCTCAAGCCTATTGGCAATATGGACGGAGACAGCCTACCTGTATCTGCATTTTTGCCACACGTAGATGGGGAGTGGGAGCTTGGTGCATCCGCTTATGAGAAGAGAGGCGTTGCTGTAACGGTTCCTGAGTGGAATCCGACAACATGTATCCAGTGTAATCAGTGTGCTTATGTTTGTCCTCATGCTACAATCAGACCTTTCCTATTGGACGAGAACGAAGTTAAGAATGCTCCGGAAGGATTCAAGATGGTTGATGTTAAGGCAGGTAAGGGTAAAGGAGTATATAAGTTTGGAATTTCAGTTTCACCTTACGACTGCATGGGATGCGGAGTTTGTGCATCAATTTGTCCAAGCAACCCTAAGTCACTCGTTATGAAGCCTCTCGAGGAACAGCTTCCTGAACAGGAGAACTTTAACTATGCTGTTAAGGATATCGCTGTTAAGAAGGATATGACTGATAATACTCTTAAGGGATCTCAGTTTAGAACACCTCTGCTCGAGTTCTCCGGCTCTTGTGCTGGATGTGCTGAAACCTCTTATGCAAGACTTATCACACAGCTCGGTGGAGAAAATTCATATATTTCCAATGCTACCGGTTGTTCATCAATCTGGGGCGGACCTGGAGGAGCTGCACCTTATACAACAAATGCAGACGGACATGGTCCGGCATGGTGCAACTCATTGTTTGAAGACAACGCAGAACACGGTCTTGGAATGAGATTGGCAGTTAAGGCAAGAAGAAAAAATCTCGCTGAAGATGTTAAAGCGCTAATTGCAGGTGGTGTTGACGAAAATGTCAAAGTGGCTGCAGAAGAATGGCTCGAAGTATTCGACAATGTTGAAGAATCAAAGGTAAAGGGAGAGGTTCTCGTAGAAGCTCTTGAAGCTGCAGGAATCGGAGCTGAGATAATTGCACGCAAAGACCTCCTCGCAGAGAAGACAGTTTGGATCTTCGGCGGTGATGGATGGGCTTATGATATCGGATACGGCGGACTTGACCACGTGCTTGCAAGCGGAGAGAATGTCAATGTTATGGTATTTGATACAGAGGTATACTCAAATACAGGCGGACAGGCTTCCAAGGCATCCAATATCGGACAGGTTGCACAATTTGCTGCAGCAGGAAAGTCAATCGCTAAGAAGTCTATGTCAGAAATCTTTATGGCTTATGGTTATGTATACGTTGCGCAGGTTGCTATGGGAGCAAATCCTAACCAGACTCTCAAAGCAATTAACGAGGCAATTGCATACAACGGACCTTCAATCATAATCGGATATGCACCTTGTGAGATGCACTCAATCAAGGGGGGAATGGGTAATTGCCAGCTTGAGATGAAGAAAGCTGTAGAGAGCGGTTACTGGAATTTGTTCAGATATAATCCTGCTGCAAAGTCAGAGGGTAAAAATCCATTTACACTCGACTCAAAGGTACCGACAGGCGGATATCAGGACTTCCTGCTTAACGAGGCAAGATACAGCAGACTTGTAAGAGAGAATCCTGAAAGAGCAAAAGAACTCTTTGCAAAATCAGAGGAGACAGCAAAGGAACGTTACAATAGACTCGTAAGATTCAAAGATTTCTATGCACCTGAAGATAAGTAGTTAATTCGGTGAAACACTCTGAAAATTTCGAAGGTATGAATAATTAAAATAAAAGAGCTGTTCTTCTTAAAGGCTTAGCCTTATAGAAGAACAGCTCTTTTTAAATAGCTGATATAATTATTTATCTATCTATAGCTTGTCGTTACTGCCAAGAACATTTATTATCTTATGAGATACCATATCCTTAACTGCTTGTCTTGCCGGTTTAAGATATTGACGAGGGTCAAAGTGGTCAGGATGTTCAGCAAGATATTTGCGAATAGTTGCAGTCATGGCAATTCTAATATCGGAGTCAATATTTATCTTGCATACTGCAGAACGTGCTGCTTGTCTGAGTTGTTCTTCGGGAACACCTATAGCTCCGGGCATATTTCCACCATATTGATTTATTATTGCTACAAAATCTTGAGGTACAGACGAAGATCCGTGAAGGACTATAGGGAAACCCGGTAGTTTCTTGACAATTTCATCAAGAACATCAAATCTAAGTTGTGGATTTGTTCCCGGTTTGAATTTATAAGCCCCGTGCGATGTTCCTATAGCAATGGCAAGGGAGTCACAGTTAGTGCGAGCAACAAACTCTTCGACTTCTTCCGGTCTTGTGTATGAGCCTTCGCCTGCTTCAACTTTGACTTCATCTTCAATGCCCTCAAGAGTTCCGAGCTCTGCCTCGACAACAACACCGTGAGCGTGGGCATAGTCAACGACTTGTTTTGACAGCTTGATGTTTTCTTCAAAAGGCAGAGAACTACCATCAATCATGACGGAAGTAAAGCCACCGTCAATGCATGCTTTACAGGTTTCAAAATCCGGACCATGGTCTAGGTGAAGCGCAATGGGAAGCTCCGGACATTCAAGAAGGGCCGCTTCCACCAGCTTGATTAGATAGTTGTGATTGGCATATGCTCTTGCACCTTTGGAAACTTGGAGAATAACGGGAGATCTTGTTTCAAGACATGCTTCTGTAATACCTTGTATAATCTCCATGTTATTGACATTAAAAGCACCAACAGCGTAACCGCCTTCATATGCTTTTTTGAACATTTCAGTTGTTGTTACTAATGGCATGAATTACCTCCTTATCTAATGATGATTATAGGATTAAATAGTAAATTTCAAAATACCTCTTAGTTGATTATAGCATAATTAAAAGTAACAAGTATTAAGTATAGAAGGAAGAAAATCGTGTAAAGGTATAAAACTTATATAAAAATTTGCTATTATAAAATAACAGTTGATTGTTTATACCAAATAAGTGTTATAATACACATAATACACTTTGGACTTATTCATGATACGAAAAGTGTAACTAAATGAAACAAGATTAGAAGAAGAGGAGTAAAATGGCGGATCACACGATCGAATTAAGAAAAGTATCAAAATACTATGCCGGAGAAGACACCGTAAGCCTCGGTTTTTCGAGGATAGATCTTAATTTGGATATGGGAGACTTTGTTGCGATAACGGGAGAGAGCGGTAGTGGTAAATCCACTTTGCTTAATATAATATCCGGCCTTGATACATATGATGAGGGAGAAATGTTCGTATGCGGAGAAGATACTGCAGGATACGGTACAGAAGATTATGAGATTTATCGTAAGACATATATAGGAAACATCTTTCAAGACTTTAACCTCATTAATAGTTATAGCGTATACCAGAATATAGAGACGGTAATGCTTCTTGGTGGTAAGAAGAAGAGCGAGTGCAAGGAAAAAATTCTCGAACTTATAGATTTGGTGGGTCTTAACGAATACACAAAGACAAAGGCATCTAGATTATCAGGAGGGCAGAAGCAGAGGGTAGCTATCGCCCGGGCCCTGGCTAAAGACGCTCCAATTATAGTGGCAGATGAGCCGACAGGAAATCTTGACAGTGCTTCGGCTAAATCCGTAATGGAAACTCTTAGCAGGGTTTCTGCTAACAAACTCGTTGTTATTGTAACGCATAACTATGAGCAGGCGGAGCCTTATGTGACTCGAAAACTGACCATGCATGACGGAAAGATTATAGAAGATAAATTTATAAAGCCTCCTCGCAACCTTACGGACAATACAGATGAGTCTGCAGAATTTGATACGGAACATGTAGAAGAGAACACAAGAAGGCACAGTGCTGGAAGAACCTCACGAAGATCTGCGAGACATAGTGCAGATGAAAAAGCATATAACAGTATGAGAAAAGGTTCGGAGCTTAGGCTGGGTCTGCGCAATTCTTTTAACTTGCCTACTAAATTCTTACTTTTGCTAATTGTATACCTTTTTGTTACTACATCTGTTCTCAGCCAATATGCATCTACAAAGAACAGTTCTCATGAAGGGGACCTTCTGGGATTTAACAATTTCTTCGTAAATTCTGACACGAGAAGAATAGTCGTAACCAAAGAGGACAAGACCAGTTTTACAAACGAAGAGATTACAAAGATTGAAAAGATAAAAAATATCGACTACGTTGTTCCTAATGATTTGGCCCTTGATAAGGGAGTAAATTTTACTATCGGAGATTTTTATGTCGAAGGGTCAGTATATCCGACCAATATGGTTGATGAGAATAAACTGAAATATGGAAGCATGCCCAAGAACGACTACGAGATAGTAATCGAGACAGATCCTTCTAACAGCTCATACGAAGAAATTGTTAAAAATGGCAAGTCTATGGTTGGAAAAAAAGTCGTTTTAGAAGATATGGATGGTATGCAGACCTATAAATTCGGTCATCCTGTTAGGATAGCCGGCATAATAATAGATGATAACACCGGAGAGAACGTAGCTTCGGCTATGTATGGATATTCTAAGGTGTATATCAGTGAAAGTATGCAGAACAAGATGCTAATTACTATGATGGCTTCATCTTCAAGAACGGAGATTAATTTCAATGGAACAAAGGTTAAGAATAGCGGAGAATATGAAAAGAGTCTCTATTCTTCCGACAAGGTGCCAAAAGGTCAAGCGTATATCTTAGAGGATCAATCGGGATACTATAACGAAGGTAGGGCTGTTGGCGAAGATATTAAGGTCAAAGCGGAGAATATCTATTTTGAATCCAAGATTAGTCTCGAGGTTGGAGCTGTCATTACATCGCAGAACTCAAAAGCTCTCCTGGGAATCGATAAGGAAGAAATTCTGGGATATAATAATTGTATTTTTATGAACGATAAAGACTTTAACACTTTGTTTGATAAAGGAAATTATCAAATTAGCGCATTTATGGATAATGAGCTTAAGTCTGATGATACAGTTGAGACATTAAATGGGATGGGATACAAAACCTTGCTGCTCAAGGATACGCTGACAGACATCACGGGTGGATTCTCATTTGTAATTCAGCTGATGACTTACCTGAGGTTGATACTTGGGTTTGTTGTCCTCTTCTATATAGCGTATGCGGTAATAAAATTGATAATGCGATCACGCAACTCATATTATTCAACACTGCGAATTCTTGGTGCAACCAAGAAGAATACGGATATTATCCTACGTGTCGAACTTATTATTATGATGACGATTGCGTATATGATAGATATCATTTTTGTTCTATTAGTCAAAAAAGGGATTATCAATATCAGAACGATTTCTAAACACTTAATGTTCCTGACGGTATATGATTATGTAATATTGGCGGTATTGCTTCTTGTGATGTCACTCCTTCTTTCGAGCAGATATTCAAGAAAAATATTCAACAAGAGTGCAATGAAGACGTTCCGGGAGGAGGTGTAGAGGTGATAAAACTTAGTAAAGTAAATAAATATTTTTATAAAGGAAAGCCTAACCAGATTCATGTAATCGATGACACCTCAATGATGCTTCCGGACAAAGGAATTGTATGTCTGCTTGGACCATCCGGCTGTGGTAAAACAACATTGCTCAATGCGATAGGCGGTTTGGATAAAGTAAATTCGGGCAAGATTACAGTCGATGGAGATGTAATTACAAACAGGTCGACGAACAAAATTGACTCAATAAGAAATGCCAAGATAGGATATATTTTCCAAAACTTCTATCTTCTTGATGACAGAACAGTATTTGAAAATGTCGCTATTGCTCTGAGAATGGTGGGCATTAAAGATAGTGAAATTCTTGAGAAAAGAGTTAATTACTGCCTTGAGAAAGTAGGTATATATCAGTATAGAAATAAGAATGCAAATGCACTTTCAGGTGGACAAAGGCAACGTGTCGCTATAGCCAGAGCTATAGTCAAAAACCCACGAATTGTAATCGCCGATGAGCCTACCGGAAATCTCGACAGTGGGAATACTATTGAGGTTATGAATATAATTAAGGCTATTTCTAAGGACAGGTTGGTAATACTCGTTACCCATGAGAGAGAAATAGCGGAGTTTTATTCAGACTATGTAGCCGAGATGAAAGATGGGAAGATTGTCAGTGCATACGATAACGACTCATCAAGATACCTGGATTTCCAGCTTGACAACAAAATATATCTTAAAGATATGGCTATTGAAAAATCTTTCAGAGATGATGATATATCGGTTAATATTTACAGCGATGAGGAACGACAGGCAGATATCAAGCTCGTAATCAGAGGGAGTAATCTCTATATTGACACAGGAGGCAAACTCAATGTTGTTGACGAAGCAGCAAATATAGAGCTGATAGACGACCACTATACGGTTATGGATGAGGGGATATTCAATGAGAGCGATTTTGAATATGATAAATACCTACCGAAAAACTTTAAGGGAAAATATACTTCCATATATACATTCGGGAATCTCGTAAGCAATGGGTGGAATACAATCAAAAATTTTAAGAAGCTTCGCAAATTCTTGCTCGTAGGATTCTTGTTTGCAGCAATGTTCGCTCTATTGGCAGTCAGCAATGTCATGGGAATTTTTGATGTTCAGCCCAAAGATTATTTGACAACAAACGCCAACTATATTAGCGTTGCAAATCCGGATAAGAACGACAATCTGATGAATGTGATTGAAGGCCTCGACAGCGTAAGCTATGTTCTTCCGGGAGATACAAAGTGTGCAGTTGATTTTCCTATGGACGACTACTTACAGACATCATACGCAACAGCAGACATCAATGTTTCCATTGCTCTTTCTAATACTCTTATCGAGGAACAGATTTTGTATGGAAAACTTCCTAAAGGGAAAAAAGATGTCGTTATTGACAAGTTTCTAATTGATAAGTTCATAAGAGAGAATAAAGGCAAATCCATAGGTCTGCTCACACCTGAACAGTTTATTGGAAGAAATATTAAGGTTCCTAATCTGACGGATTTTGTAATTGTAGGGATTTCAGATGTTCAGTCTCCTTCGATGTTTGTCGATAAGAGTCAAGCGATGTATATTCTTACCAACTCGAAGGGCCAGCCTGAAGAAGAGACGAGGGATTATGGTATGTCGATGGAAATGGATTCTCTGGATGACACAAATCTTGTTCAAAGCGGTAAAATTAAAGATAGAAAGCTAGCGAAGTCTAATATCAAGATAAAAACGGGTAGCGAACCGAAAGAGCCTTATGAGGTGATAGTTAATAAAGCTTACGAGTACGAGTACACGATTGGCAAAACCATACCAACAAAAATGGGTGGGAAGAAACTCAAAGTTGTAGGTTTCTATACTAGCGATGAGTCGCAAGAGGAAACTATGTATGTCACATCGGAGACAATTAAGAGAGACTTCATAAAGAAGCAGAAGAATTTCAGTGTGTATGCGCCTAATGTCAAACAGGTTCAAACTATGCTGGAGCATGAAGGCATATCTTCGGTCATAAGTGCTCAAAAAGACAAGGATACATACATAAGACAGATGAGCGGAAAACTCAAGTCATCACTTATCGTAGCAGCTATCATACTCTTTATATCACTGATAGAGATGTTCTTGATGTTGCGGTCTTCTTTCCTTGCAAGAATCAAGGAGGTCGGAACTCTTAGAGCGATAGGACTGAAAAAACGTGACATATATCGTATGTTTGCAGGAGAGATACTTGTAATTACGCTTGTAACTGCAATACCGGGTATAATCCTTATGTATTATTTTCTGTTTAATATTATTAAGGTTACTGAATATCTTGCAGGACTTTATATGGTAACACCTGTAGTTGCAGTGATAACATTAGTTGTAGTCCTTGTCTTTAATATGTTGGTAGGGCTTATACCTGTCTTTTCTGTAATGAGAAAGACTCCGGCGTCTATACTGTCAAGAACAGATATATAGAAGTAAATAATATTGCAATACTTCATACGAAAATAAATTCTAAACGAAATATATCTGAATAATCTAAATAATACGAGGAAGACGCATAATGCATCTTCCTCGTATTATTTAGGCAGATTCAATTGTCAGTTACTATTCTATCCCCTGCGATTTTCTTTGCATGAGATTTCGGTTACATCAATTTTAAACATAAAAACGGTATTTAGAGCTTTTTCATCTAATTGCCAATTTGATTTTCCGGTGTATGAAGACATAATCAGTTCAAGAGCTTTTTTCTTATCTTCATTTGATTCAAGACGGCTGGCTACTCCTTTGCCTATAACGCTCTGATATCCGGCAGAATGTCCACATGCGGTGTCGGCCTCGTGGAGCTCAAATTCTGTATCCATTTCAAAGCCAATGACAGGATGCTTTTCAAGAATTTCAACTTTTCTTCCCTCTTTGGCACTATGAAAGAATAGTGATCTATGACCTGCTTCGTTGATGTAACCGAAGCATACCGGAACAATGTAGATGTCTTCTTCGTCAATAAGGCCCAATCTTAGAACCTTGCAACTACTGATGATCTCATCAATTGCTTGAGGAGATGTTACTTCTCGATCTTTGAGTCTCATAATTTTCCTCGCATTTCTGATAATTATCCGGTGATAATATCTGTTTCTTGCTCCAGGGAAGTTTTAAGTATATTGATAAGCTCTGGATTATTACCGCTGTTAGTATGGTATTTATATCCAAATTCCCTTTAAAGGTTATTATAAATGATAACAAAAGCAAGTAGCAAATAAATAGTAGATATTAATAAAAAGATGACATAGTTACATTAGCTTAGGGGAATTAAAATTGGCAATAAAAGAACATATATATTGCAGGAGGGCATGTCTAAACAACATAATATAAAGGTTCATTTTATTTTAATGACAGCTTAATCGTGATATAATCATTTATAATTATGAAAATATTTATCCGGAGGTGGAGCATGGCATTTGCAACAAAAGAAGAATATACAAAGATGGCGGGAAACTTCATTCATGACATTATTGATGAAGACCTCAGAACAGAAAAACATACACATATAATCACGAGGTTTCCACCGGAACCCAATGGTTATTTACATGTAGGTCATGCAAAATCCCTGTGTCTGAATTTTGGAACTGCACTTAAGTATGGAGGCACATGTAATCTCAGATACGACGATACCAATCCTGTTAAGGAAGATATCGAGTTTGTGAAATCAATAGAGAATGATGTTAACTGGCTTGGCTTTCAGTGGGATAAGAAGCTTTGGGCATCTGATTATTTTGATACTATGTATGAGGCGGCTGTTGAGCTTATCAAGAAAAATAAGGCTTTCGTTTGTGAGCTTACACCTGAGCAGATTAGAGAACATAGAGGAACATTGACAAATCCTGGTACTGAGAGTCCTTACAGAAACAGACCTATTGAAGAAAGTCTTGAACTGTTCGAGAAAATGAGGGCCGGAGAATTCGAAGACGGCGAAGTTTGCCTGAGAGCTAAGATTGATATGGCAAGTCCTAACATTAATATGAGGGATCCTGTAATTTATAGGGTTGTTCATGCATCACATCACAATACAGGCGACAAATGGTGTGTATACCCAATGTACGACTTTGCTCACCCTATAGAGGATGCGATAGAGGGCATTACCCATTCGCTTTGCACTCTCGAATTTGAAGACCACAGGCCTTTATATGACTGGGTAATTAATGAGGTTGGATTCTGGCCTAATCCACCAAGACAGATAGAATTTGCGCGTCTCAATATTACGACAATGCTTATGAGCAAGAGGCTTTTGAAGAAGTTGGTCGATGATGGCAGCGTATCCGGATGGGATGATCCAAGACTACCGACATTGGCTGGATTAAGAAGAAGAGGATATACACCGGAGTCTATTAGAAAATTCTGTGATGATATCGGAGTGTCTAAAGCTGACTCCACTATAGATATTGCTCAGCTTGAGCAATGTGCGAGAGAAGACTTGCAGTCTAAAGTATCGGCGATCAATGTCATCACAAATCCTATTAAAGTTGTAATTGACAACTATCCGGAAGATAAGATTGAAATGTGTACGGTTGAGAACAATAGTAAAGTTCCGGAAATGGGAAATAGAGAAATTCCTTTCGGTAGAGAAATCTGGATTGATGGCGATGATTTTATGGAAGTGCCGGCAAGAAAATATTTTAGACTCTATCCCGGTAATGAAGTGAGGCTCAAGGGAGCATACTTTATTACCTGTAATGAAGTAGTGAAGAACGAAGATGGCAGTGTTAAAGAACTACATTGCACATACGATCCTGAGACCAAGAGTGGTAGCGATTTTACAGGTCGCAAAGTTAAGGGTACCATTCACTTTGTTGAAGCAAGTACAGCAGTTAAAGTAGGTATCAGAGAGTATGGATATCTTCTGACAGAAAATGAAGAGACAGGGGATCAGGAATTCGATAAGGATTCATTGGTTGAAACTTGGGGATATGCTGAACCAAGCGTTAAAGGTGTCAAACCCGGAGAGAGATTTCAATTCTTCCGCAAGGGATACTATATTGCAGACACAGAAATGAGTACAGAAGATAATAAGGTATTTAACAGTATAGTAGGACTGAAGAGCTCTTGGAAATAGCTAAGGAGTAGGGCAATAGAGAAGCTTCTTGAAACGATACTTAATTTCTTCGAGGATTTTCCGGAGATTGCAAAACAAATAACCACTGTATCTAGGTGGTTATTTGTTGTGTTGACAATATATATTCTATTCGTTTGCATAGTGTCGCTCCTTAGCACGAGAGTCACGCCTGAAGTATGGGGATACTTCCTTGTGGAGGATGGGGGTAACTATCCAATAACCCATTGGGAAAATGTTATAGGAAGAGCTAAGTCAGTAGATATAAATATTCCGCTTAAGACGATTTCAAATAATCAAGCTATTTTGAACAGAACTAAGGATAGAAGGTGGGTATTTAAAGATCTGGGATCCAAGAATGGGTCTGAGATAAATGGTTATAGACTTAAATCAGAAAAAAGCTATTATGTAAATCCCGGTGATGAAATTACTATGGGAGGCGTTCACTGCACTGTTGCTCCGGCAAGCCTGGAGGAGAGTAGGAACAACTTGTTTATGAGAGAAATGGACAAGGGCCCGGTTGCTCCGTGGAAAATAATGCTGGCGATAACGGTTTTCCAAGGGCTGTCTATAATCCAACTGATAATTGGCATGGGCAAGGAGATAACTTTAACAGCCTTACTTTCAATTGTAATATTATCGGTTGTAATGTGGGTATATGTCGGATTCTTTAAGAGCATGAGGCGTAGAGGCTTCGAGATGGAGATGATAGCCTTCTTTATGACTACTATTAACTTGACGATTATGTCATCCTATAACCCCGCAGATACATTAAAACAGCTCGTAGCAGCCCTTTTAGGTATAGGCCTTATGATTGTTATGTGTATTTACTTAAGGGATTTGGAGAGAACTAAGAAAATAAGATCTACACTTATAGGACTTTCTGTTTTGTTGTTCGCAATCAATCTTATATTTGGAACGAACAAATACGGTGCTGCAAACTGGATAGTTATTGGAGGAGTTTCCGCTCAGCCTTCCGAAATAGTTAAACTCGCATTGATTTGCATAGGTGCAGGAACACTTGAAGAATTATACAATAGGAAAAACACTATTATGTATGCAGGCTTTGCATTTTTCTGCGTGGGCTGCCTTGCAATAATGGGGGACTTCGGAACGGCACTTATATTCTTTGCAACATTCCTTGTTGTGTCCTTTCTTAGAAGTGGCGATCTTTCGAGAATGATACTGACTATCGCAGGTTCAGGCCTTATGGGTCTTATGGTGCTTAGATTTAAGCCTTATATAGCATCGAGATTTGCTGTATGGGGGCATGTATGGGATTTTGCTAATGATCAAGGATACCAACAAACAAGGACGATGTCTTTCGGAGCAGGTGGCGGGCTTCTTGGCCTTGGAGCCGGTAATGGCTCTCTCAAGAATGTTGCTGCATCCAATACGGACTTGGTGTTCGGCTTTGTAATGGAAGAATGGGGGTTTATAATCGCAGTTCTTATGGTGCTGTGTATCATAACTCTAAGCTTGTTTGCGGTTATATCGATAGTAGCAGGCAGGTCGACATTCTACACAATAGGTGCATGTGGAGCGGCAACAATGTTTCTCGTGCAAACAATACTTAATGTCTTTGGAGCTTTAGATTTATTCCCTTTGACGGGAGTAACTTTCCCTTTCCTATCCTGTGGTGGAACGAGTATGTTAGCTTCTTGGGCTATGCTTGCATATTTTAAGGCCGCAGATATGAGGGAAAATGCAAGTTTAGCTGTAAGAAAAGAGGATTAGTATGCGCAAACAGGAACGAAGGGCGATAATATGCGTACTAATTGCTGCTGTACTGTTCAGTGGTATAGTTATTTTTGGCTGGAGATTTGTAAAGCATGGCAGTGAATGGGCAAGCTTCTATGGCAACACACAGATTTATACAGATGGAATGATCAATAGAGGGACTGTCACCGATAGGAACGATGAAGTCCTTATGGAGTGCACAAAAAAAGGCATATTTTACAATTCAGATCCGAGCATTAGACAAGCAACAGTTCATGCAGTTGGGGATCCAAAGGGAAATATTGCGACTGGTGCAATCAATGTATTCAAAAGTCAACTGATAGGATATGATATATTAAATGGCACATATGATACCTCATCCGATGGTAAGAAGATTAAACTTACAATAGATGCCAAGGCAAATAAAGTCGCATATGATGCTCTCTATGGGAGGACGGGTACTGTTGGTGTTTTCAACTGGAAAACCGGGGAAATAGTTTGCATGGTAAGCACTCCTGCCTTTGATCCGGCAGGCGATCTTCCTGTCGATACCGAGTCATCATACTATTTTAATAACTTTCTAAGTGGAGCAATGACGCCGGGCTCGATATTCAAACTTGTTACATCTGCTGCTGTTATTGATACTTTGCCGAATAAAGATTCCTTTAGCTTTACATGTGATGGTACAAATGAATACCACGGAACAGACTTTACAGATGTGTACGCTCATGGAACGGTAAACTTCAGAAGTGCATTGGCACAATCCTGTAACGGAGCATTTGGAAAGCTTACTCGAGAGGTTGGCCCGGAAACGATGAAGAAGTATGTCGATAATCTGGGTCTCACAAAACCTATCGAGATAAATGGAATAGAGACGGCTGCAGGTTCTTTCAGTTTCCCGTCAGATAATGATGTAACTTTGTCATGGGCAGGAATAGGACAGGCGAAGGACTTGGTTAATCCTTGCTCGATGATGGTATATATGGGTGCAATAGCAAATGAAGGAAAGGCGGTTCAGCCATCTCTAATCAAGAGCGCAACCTTCGTTAAAGAGTTGACCGGAGGAAAGTCTCTCGGTAAATATCTTTCCGAAGACACAGCAAATGAACTCAAAAGCATGATGAAGAATAATGTTACTTCAAACTATGGAGAGGAAAATTTCCCGGGGCTTGATCTTTATGCAAAATCAGGAACAGCAGAGACCGGAGCGGATACTTCGGAAGCCTGGTTTGTAGGATTTATAGACAATAATAATTCACCTTATGCATTTGTCGTCTGGGTCAAGGATGGTGGTTATGGCTCGCAGGTGGCCGCACCTATTGCACGTTCTGTGCTTAATCAGCTTGTAGATTAGAATCAAAATATAGAAAAGACTCTTTTTCATACTATGGGAAAGAGTCCTTATTTATTAAAATGCGATTATACTTTGTAGAAGGTAGACTTTCTATGTAGAGGAGAAATATAAATATGAAGTTGATACATTTATCTGACCTCCACTTGGGAAAAAAGGTTAATGAATTTTCAATGATAGAAGATCAGAAATACATTCTGACAAAAATTATAAATATAATTGATGAAGAAAAACCTGATGGAGTAATTATTGCCGGTGATATTTATGATAAGTCAGTCCCCTCTACTGAAGCGGTAGCACTTCTGGATGACTTTCTTGTTAAATTATCAAAACGCAATCTTCAGGTTTTTATAATAAGCGGTAATCACGATTCCCCGGAACGTCTCGCTTTCGCCAACAGACTTTTGGGCACAAAAGGTGTTCATATCTCCTCTGCTTATGATGGAAAGGTGGAGGCTGTTGAATTAGAAGATGAATACGGAAAATTGTATATTTATCTTTTGCCCTTCATAAAACCTGCACATGTCAAAAGACACTTCCCGGATGCAGAAATCGTAACCTACACAGATGCCATCAGCTATGCCATAGAGAATATGAATGTTGATAAGAGTAAAAGAAATATCCTTGTAACACATCAGTTTGTGACAGGTGCTGAACGATCGGATTCAGAAGAAATATCTGTGGGAGGCTTGGACAATGTCGACGCAATAGCTTTCAAGGGCTTCGACTATGTGGCATTAGGACATATCCATGCTCCTCAAAATGTGGGTAAGGATTATATCAGATATTGTGGAACACCGCTTAAATATTCATTCTCAGAGTCCAAACATATGAAATCTGTAACAGTTATAAATATGGAAGAGAAGGGTTTAGTTGACGTTTCAACACGCCCCTTAGAACCTGTGAGAGATATGGTTGAGATAAAGGGAATGTATGAGGATCTAACTTTGAGAGACTTTTATAAAGATACAACTTATCAGGAAGACTATGTTCATATAACTCTGACTGACGAAGAAGATATACCCGATGCTATTTCAAAGCTTAGAACAATATATCATAATTTGATGCGGCTTGATTATGATAACCAAAGAACAAGAAATAGCTCGATGCTAACCAAGATTCAAGAAATGGAGAAGTATTCGCCTCTTGAGTTGTTTGAGGATTTTTATGAGAAGCAGAATGGCAAGGGGATGAGCGAAGAGCAAAAGGCTCTTGTTAAGAATCATATAGAAAAAATTTGGGAGAACGAGCTATGAGACCAACTCATCTTGTAATGTCTGCATTTGGACCTTATGCAGGCAGAACCGAAATTAAATTTGACTTACTGGGGCAAAGCGGATTGTATCTCATAACAGGAGATACCGGCGCCGGTAAAACTACAATTTTTGATGCCATTACATTCGCTTTGTTTGGCAAAGCGAGCGGTGAAAACCGCGATGCTAACATGTTCCGTTCTAAGTATGCTGAGCTTGGTACACCTACAGAAGTAGAGCTGATTTTTGCGTATGCCGGAGAAGAGTATCGCATTAAACGCAACCCGGAATATGAAAGGCCAAGCGCAAGAGGAGAGAAAGTAGTTATAGAAAGGCAAAATGCGGAGTTACATTATCCTTCTGGAAAAGTTGTTACAAAAGTTAAAGATGTGAATGATGCAGTGGGCGAAATTCTTGGGATAGACCGCAATCAATTCACACAGATAGCGATGATAGCTCAGGGTGACTTCCTTAAGCTCTTGATTGCTTCAACAGATGATAGAAAAAAAATATTTCAGAAAATTTTTCATACAGAAAATTATTCGCGTCTTCAAGAAGTCTTGAAGAAGGAATTGTCAGATTTAAACAGGGAAAAGGAAAAGCTTCAAGAAACGATTGATCATTTTGTAAGCTCCTGCGTGGCTGACGAGGATGACGTGCTGTATATTAGGCTTGAAAATGCAAAAAACAATCAAGTGATGCCAGATGAAATATACAATCTGATAGGAGAAATTATTGTAAACGATAGAGCATATCGGGGAAAAAAAGAAAAAGAGCGTGAAAAGCTGAAAACAACAACGGAAGAAATTACAGTTCAGCTTACGAAGGTAAAGGAACGAGAAAAACTTGAGGAAAAGCTTCGCATTTCAGAGAGGGCCTTTAACAGTGAACTTCCACGCTGTGAAATATTGAAAAAGGAACTGGCAGAACTCAAGAATAAAGAGCCTGAAAATGAAAGAAAACTTGAGCGTATAGTCGAAATTAGGTCAGAGCTTACAGAATATGAAGAATTGCAGACCAATATCAATTCAAAGTTCAAGATTGAAAAAGACATACAGAGACTAAACGAATCGTCCGGAATAAAGAAAGAAAATATTGAAACTGTTTTAGAATCTATAAAAAAATATAAGTCAGAAACCGAGACCTTAAAAGAAGCTGGGAATCATAAAAATGAGCTCGATAGGAAGAAGGAAAGTAACGATAGAGATATAAGAGATCTTAAGAACTTAGAAGAAGATCTGTATCAAATAGACTTACACAATAATAAAATAAAAGCTGCTAAAGCAGACTACAAAGGGAAGTCAGAGGCAGCTGAAAAACTCAAAAATATCTATGAAAACAAACAGAAGATATTTCTTGATGAACAGGCGGGAATAATCGCAGAAGCCCTGGAGGAAGGAAAACCGTGTCCTGTTTGCGGTTCAAAAGAACATCCCTTGATTGCACACAAATCTGAAAATGCTCCAACCAAAGAGGATGTAGAACAGTCAAAGCGTGAATACGAAAATGCGCATAAACAGGCAATTTCATCAAGCGAAGAAACAGGAGCACTGTTGGCAAAACTGGAAGAGAAAAAGAAATCAGCAAGGAAAAAGTCTCTGATGTATTTAGGTATTAATGAATACGACGAGATTGAAAAATCTCTTATAACCAAGATAGCTACGCTGGAAAAAGAACTCAAAAAAGTTAAATCAGAACTGGAGTCAGTTGAAGCAAAAATTAGCAGAAAAGAATTTCTCGATAAGGAAATACCTCGTTGTGAAGATGTTGTTATAAGAACCAAAGAAGATGTTGAGGAAGAAGAAAAATCTATTGCTTCAAAATCAGCAGAGCTGAAAGCAATAGATAACCGGATAAAAGCCCTTCAAGGTAAGCTGAAGTTCAGTAGTCAAGAGGATGCGATTGGCGAAATAAATAAATTGGAATCTGAAAGAAATACATATGCAGAAAAACAAACAAGAAAAAACACGGAGTATTTGGAAAGTGAGAAGAGAATAACAGAATTTGCTGCAGAGATTAATCAAGCAAAGGAAAATCTTAAAGATAAAGAAATAATAGATACTGATGATTTACTCTTAAAGGAAAAAACGCTCAAAGAGGAAATTGCTAACCTTGATCGGGATATAAATGACATCTATGCAAGAGAAAGAATAAATTTACAGAATATTGAAAAAATACAGGAAAAAATAAAAGAAAGCGGTGAGGTTGAAAATAAATGGAAATGGATTAGCGCTTTATCCAACACCGCGAATGGAAATATCTCGGGCAAAGAAAAGATTATGCTCGAAACCTATGTTCAGATGACGTATTTCGACAGGATAATTGCAAGGGCAAACACAAGATTTATGGTTATGTCGGGAGGGCAATACGAGTTGAAACGGCGTGAAGAAGCCATAAATAACAGAAGTCAAAGCGGACTGGAATTAGATGTAATAGATCACTATAACGGAAGTACCAGAAGCGTCAAGACCTTATCAGGAGGAGAGTCATTCAAAGCATCTCTGTCCCTGGCGCTTGGCCTGTCCGATGAAATTCAATCCTCGGCAGGGGGGATACAGCTCGATACCATGTTTGTGGATGAAGGCTTCGGATCTCTTGACGAAGAATCTTTGCAACAGGCAATGAAAGCTCTCGTAGGTCTGTCTGAAGGAAACAGGCTTGTTGGAATTATTTCACATGTATCTGAACTGAAAGATAAAATCGAAAAGCAGATAATAGTCTCCAAAGACATATCCGGCGGAAGCTCTGTGGAAATTGTTATATAGGTTTTCAAGTCAAATTTGTGAAGATAAAATAAAAAAACTTCTCCGGATAAAGGAGAAGCTTTTTTAGTAAATGATTATCGGTGTACCGGGTGCAATCATTTGATACAGACTTTGAGCCGATTCGTACGGCATGTTTATACATCCGTGTGAGCCATCGCCTTGGTATATAGATCCTCCAAAAGAGGATCGCCATGTTGCATCGTGCATACCATAGCTATCTCCTATGAAGGACATCCAGTAAGAAACAAAAGCCTCGTACTTGCTTCCGTCACTTTCAAGACCTTTTAAGGTTATGTTGGTTGACTTATATAATAATGTAAAAATTCCCGTAGGAGTTGAATA
>JAAYIA010000055.1 GCA_012735145.1 Clostridiales bacterium
GCCTCATACCCTGGCTTGAGCCTCTGAAAAGCATCGTGAGTCGGTGAAACAATTGGATTAATCAACTCATAATTTTTGAGTATTCCCATCAGAGCACCAAAACCTATAGGGCTCATAAATTCACTCTCTCTTTGTGACGATGCAAAAAGGTTGACCGTAGATCCATTTTTCATCTTTGCTGCAACACCAAAGTGGGTATGTTCACCTGATCCGGCAACCCCATGCATTGGTTTTGCAAGAAAAGTTACATCCAAGCTATTCAACCTGAAAACATCTCTTATAATATTTTTAATCTGACTTTCATTATCTGCTGCTTGTATCGGATTCGAATATGTCCAGTCGATTTCCAGCTGCTCCATAATATGGTCAAAGGAGCCTGTGTTACCCATCTTAGCCTTAACTCCACCTACCTCTTTATGACCCATTTCTACACCGAATCCATAATGTTCCAGTATTTCAAGTGTTTGTTCAAAGGCCGTGGCAACGGGCCCTGTAACTCTTTTCCAATACTGTTCTTTGAGTTCCTGTGCAATACTCAGCTGATCTCTGTCCGCCCTATCATCGGGAGTTTTGACCCAAAACTCCAATTCCGTAGCGTTTGTTAAAACAAACTCGGAAATGTCATTGGGATTATCTATTCCTTCTATATGCTTAAATACATAAGGATGCTCATCAAGGATCTTCTTAAGCTCCCTCAAGAAGATTTCTTCTGTTCTCTTGAGATATACTCTCGAACCAACCATCGTATCCCCATTATGTCTAAGATATGATGGTATTCTCAAGGTTCCAGTTGGCAGACCTGTGGCGTAATCAATATTATCGAAGTTATGTTCGACATACCAATTAGCTTCGCTATCGGGCATAATATCAACTCTTGCATTTGACAGGTCTGCGATTGTAGGCAGTGCAACAGAAGATCCATCCGTCTGCACACCTTCGCTTAACAGTCTATCTATATTAGCTATGAATGTTGTTACAGGTATTTTTTCATCTGTATTATGGTTGCCCATATCCACACCGGTAAAAGATATAAACCTAATCTCCGGATGTGCCTCAAGCTTGTCAATTACAGTAGATATCTCATGCTCATCAGGAGTCAATGTGTAGAGCATTCTGTTCAAATCGAAATTGATCATGTGCTTTGCCTTATTATTATTAATCTTTTTATTTTCCACTTAGCTCAGCCAGATATTCTTCGAGCTGCTCAATATATTTACCATAAGTTTCCCAGTCACCTTCTTTTTGTGCGGCGACAGCCTTGTCATAAGCGTTCTGAGCCTTCTTTACCAATGATTTCATCCTCTCTGTAGATCCTCCCTTATCAGAATCAGCATTGGCATCGGACTTATTATCATCATCAGCATCTCCACCAAAAAGACTTACGAGAGCTTCCGAAAGGGTTGCCTCATACGCAATCCTTTCCTGGTACGCAACAATTACCCTCTTGACTTCAGGGATAGCTTGATTAGAAGCTTCAAGATATACAGGTTCTACGTACATTAGAGATGTTCCGATAGGTATTACGAATAGATCTCCTCTGCTGTACTTCGCTCCCGAAGATGCCCATAACGAGAATTCTTTGGATATTTCCGTGTTCTGGTCAATTTGAGCCTCAACCTGCATCGGTCCGTATATGGTCTTATTCTTAGGCATTGTATATACAACAATCTCACCGTAGCTATCACCATCGTTACGCGCCATCATAATAGCCGTCAGGTTTTGTTTGGACTTTGGTGTAAATGGAATCATATTGATAAATTCAGCACCACCCGGCATATCAGGCAAGTTGAACACATAATAACTAGGATCCATCACTTTATCCTTTGTTCCATATATCTGATGAGCAACATCCCATAAATCCTCCTTCTGGTAGAAGACCTTAACACCGTCCATGTGGTATTTGCTGTAAACTTCCGCCTGTATTCTAAACATAGTATTAGGATATCTCATATGAGCTTTCAGCTCAGGAGACATCTTGTCAAAGGATTTGAATAGCTTAGGGAAAATCTTCTTATATGTCTGTGCTATAGGATCCGTGTCGTCAACAACATAAAAGTCAACCGAGCCCTCATAAGCATCGACAATAACCTTAACTGAATTCCTAATATAATTTGTTGAGTTAACGTCTTCAGAAAACGGCTCTGAATAAGGGTAATTGCTGCTTGTAGTATAAGCATCAATAACCCAGTACAGCTTACCATCAACTATTGTCATATAAGGATCTCCCTCATATGTAAGATACGGCATAATTTTCTGCACTCTATCAACAACATTTCTTATATACATAATTTTGGAATTTGATGTAATGTTTGACGAAACTAAAATATTTACACTTCCTTCTCTGATTGCATACAGAATTCTATTAAGGAAGTTGAGTTTGACGCCTGCATCTCCCTCATATTCTGTGTACTTATTCTCATTTCCGTCAGGATAGTCAAATTCCAATTCTTTTGTATTTACGATAACATAGTCATTGGTTAATTCTCCAAAATATATCTCCGGTCTTTTGATTTGCAGCTCGTCCAAGTTTGTTTCCGGCGGAATGTTCCCAACAACAACATCAGGCTGACCTGATGTTGTTACTTTGTCTACCTGAGACACAGCAACACCGTAGCCATGAGTATACTTAAGATGCTTATTAATCCATGTATTACTTATCTTCTCTTCATCAATCTCTCTCGCCGAAAGATATGTCTGAGTGATTGAGTCTCCAAACGTATACCTATCGATATCCACATCATTAAATGAATAGTACTGACGGATACTCTGCGTCTGATTGTAATAATCCTGAACCGGTTCATAGTCGTTAATACGAATATTTCCGGTAGTTTCCTGGTTATTTGCAATCACATTTGCACCAAGCGATGCATCCGCTTTGTATGTAGCAACTCTGACATTATCCAATCCATAGGCATGCCTTGTATATGTTATATTGCTTTCAAGATATTTTGATTCTTTATTAATTTCATCAGGGCTGACAACCAATGACTGAACCACTTTCCCTGCACCTACACCAAGCAAGTATACCACAATCATAAGCACGGGAAGTTTAAGCAATTTGGTAAGAGTCCCCTTCTTGATATGAATTGTTAAAGTAATAGCTCCAACAACTGACAGAGCCATGATTACCCTGTATACCCACAATGTAACTGTGACATCAACAAATCCTGCACCATAGACAGCTCCGTTATGAGCATGCAAAAGCTGAAATTGCTTCAAGAAAAAATCTATACCTAACATAAGATAGAAAATAACCCCAAGGATTGTCAGCTTGCCACTGGCAATCTCCATAAGATGCTCAACATTGCTGCTATTAATATCTATCCCTCTACCTTTTTTCTTCTTATGGTTTTTGTCAAAAGCCGTATCTACAGCCTTCTTAGTTCCCTTAAACATTCTACCAAGAACGGAATGATCGAGAGGGGTTCTGTATATAAC
>JAAYIA010000001.1 GCA_012735145.1 Clostridiales bacterium
CTTCTCTGTACCATTCATTGAATGCCCTCTCCCTTGATTCTTTAGTTGATCTTTCGGGAGCAGTCAATATTATCTTGTTTGGTAGTTTTGAAATTTCGTATTTGTTTCCTTCATAGACAACTTGTAGTCGATATGGCTTACCCCATAGGTAATGGGATTCTCCAGAAACATATTCTCTCTCTGTTTGACGTGCCTGCGATAGCATCCTGTCCCTTACTTTAGTGATTTCTGGCATTTTCTTTAATACAAAAAGCCTTATCTCTTCATCAGGATAATCACTAGGAGTACTAACTGTTATACTACCTTCTGGTGGATTTACCCTGATATATAGATTTTTATGGTTTTTCTTTTTTATTATTTCAACTGGCATACCACCAATTACTTCTTCACTACACATCGTATTCTGCCTGCCTTTCAGTTATTTCGAAGACTGCAGCGGTCTCCGCCGTTGCTTCATCTTCGTCATAACCATATATCAATAAATTTTCATAAATAGCAAGCCTTATATTTTGTTGTTTCTGGAAATTCCTTTTCCAATCAGGACGTAATGCAGAAAGGATAGCACTGTCCAAATTTACAGCCAGATTTTCGTTCTTCGCAAAATAATCATAAAAGGCTCTTCTAGCCTCGCTATTCTTCACAGTATCAGGATAATCCAAGCTATCTTCTGGGTGTAAAATTGCTTGTGCCAACTCAACAACTTGTCGTAAATATTCCTCGTAACTCATAGCCTCTATTCGTCTCTGGTCGATTAGTACTTGGAGCATTTCTGATAACTTACCATAATAAACTTGGTTAGATGACATCTTCTTTACAATTTCATGCTGCAAGTTATTTTCGATGATTTCTGCTTTAGCATTTTCATTACCTGGAAGACCTTGTACCAGGGCCTCTATTGGTGTTGTTGAAGTGTTTTCAAGTAACAATTCCACCAACGACATATTCCCGAGTTCACTTACAACTGTAGAGTCTTCTGCACGTATGTAAGTATCAAGGACATATCGCATATCAGCCTCATATGGTTTTAAATCGATATAATCACAGCTTGCTAGTTTTACCATTTCTTTTATTTTGTTATAGCCTGAAATATCACTCCTTAGCCTGCTAACTTGCCCCTCTGAATAGCCATAATCACTCACAAGTTTATCACTGCAGTTAGCAAAAGAGCGTGTTAGCGAGGCTGTAAGAGTATATAAAATATCTCTGCGACCAGTGTTTTCATCATCTTCACTGTTTTCACCACAAAAATACTCAATATAATCCGTATCGTCTTTAGGATCGCTTACATTTTCTAATAGATCTTTCAGCGATGCAATTGCACCCACCATCTCAGATTTAGCTTCGTCATAGCGATTCTTTATAAGTCCCTCAACATCTTCCTTATCAAAGCTATCGAAAGCTTCAGAAGTATAATCAGCCACTGCAAGCTGAACATTACGAAATAAGTCCATGTAATCTACGATATAGCCATAGTCCTTATCTTCGCCATCTGGTCTATTAACTCGGCAGATAGCCTGGAAAAGGTCATGATCCCTCATGGATTTATCAATATACAAATATGTCGCTGTGGGAGCATCAAA
>JAAYIA010000056.1 GCA_012735145.1 Clostridiales bacterium
AAATCATTCATATCTGATTCTGTTTCACAAAGTGCCCAAGCTTCAGCTATTAAGGCTTGAGTAATTACTCCACCCGGCCCCGGGGTAATTATCTCTGCAGCTGAAACAATTAGCTTCAGTTTATCGGGATCCTTATATAAGGATGTGAGATTTAATGAGTTTCTTATTAAGAAAAGTCTTCTTTTGACAGATTTTTGGTTTGATCCATCATCAAGCTTTCCTATCAACACATATTCCATTTCATTTTGAAAATAACACGGTTTATCCGATGTGCTTGTAACAGCACTTCCAAAATATTTCTTAATAAATGCAAGCTCCGCGGACAATCCTTTAAATTCATTAAATATTTTTGGAGAACTGATACCTGCTTTTGAGTTTTCTATAAAGTCTTGAATATCAAAAGTATTCTTTATACCATCGGAAGGAAGCGTGGATATAACAACTCCATCTCTGATATTTCTGCTCCCCAAGTTTTCATCATCGCTATTAAATCGCTTTGTTCTTTTATTTCCATTTATAATGCTCTCAGCCATAGATGGAAGTAAGGACGAATTGAGTGCCTTTCGAAAATTCTTAGGATCTCCCAGTTCATAACCATATAATTCCGACGAAGAATCGCCTATTGAAACAGCTAACTTATTTGCAGAAGAATATTTCAAATACAAATCAAGCTTTCTTTGTACATCTGCCTCATTACCAAAATATGCCATAATACCGTAATCATCTATAAGGTGCTTATCATACTCCGATAAAATTGCCTTTGTCCAAACTCGTCCAAAAACTTCACACTCACTTCTAACGGTCAGCATTCTTGCTACACCTATAGCTCCCATTATACATATAGCAAATGCCGTAAATATTATTCCCAGCATAACCATAGATGACCCTTTTTTGTATTTAATCGATTGCTTTACCTGTCCTTGCCAAAACGTCTTCATTGATATAATACCCTTTTATATACAAATGCTTGGTCAAATCATTACTTAAAAGTCCGCCTTTAATCATATGAATGTCTTTATTGGCTTCATATTTGTTAAATGATTTTCCTTTGTAGCTGTCTATGTTCTCCAATGCCTTAATGTGCTCATCTACACTTGTTGTAAGTATCTCAAGATAAAATGTAAAAAGTCTTATTAGAAGAACAGCTGCGAGGATTACTATAGGCATAGCAATCCCCGCCTCAACCATCTGTGATCCTTTCTTAGAAATTAGCTGCATTAAGATTACCAAAAATACTGTTAACAAAATCGAGAATAGAGTTCTTAAAAATTAGTCCTACCGCCACAGCGATTGCAACAAGAATTGCTACCTGAACCATCTCCATCCCTTTTTTATTTTTTATTAAATATATTATTTTTTTACTGTCTCTTTTCATTTCGTCCCCTTTCATAATCATAGTGTTTAAAATTTTTTCATCATTTCAATTAGATATTTATAAGTGCCGGAGCCATCGTTATTACTATAAGTATGATTAACAACAAACCCATAGGATATGTCATTCTCGTATCGATAAGTTTTCCACTTTCTCGTGCTAAAATTTTCCTGTTCTCCCATAAATACCGGCTCTCTCTGCTTAGATTTTCTATAACATCACTGCCTCTTATCTCATTTTCTTTCAGAATAACCGCTATTCTTATAAGCTCCTTAACATTATATTTTGAAGCAAACTCAGCTATAACTGTTGCTGTACTGCTACGACGAATATCGTTTATTCGGGCGATGTCTATAAGTTCATTTTCAAAGAAACTCCGTTCATTCTCATCATAATTCTCATAGCTATTACTTATTTGGTCTAATGCATCGCTAAGTATCATCCCGGCATTCATCATAAGCCATAGCTGATTGCAAAATCTCGGCAAACCTTTTAGTATAGCCTTTTGCTTTAACGCCTCTTCATTTCTTTCTTTATTCGCTACATTCTTTACCATTATTACAACAAACAAAACATACAATATAGAAATAGTGATAAACGTAGTGATATTTCTTTTTTCTTGTTTCTTCCATTTTAGAACTGTTCCAGCAGGCGTTTTCAGCGGTAATATAATTTCATTATCGTTTGAAAATTCAATTTCATTTATAATTTTGCTGATTTCCATTTCATATAATATTTCAGAATCCTTCTCTATATTTTTATGAGAATCTTTATTTATAGGGTGCAACCGTATCGTCAAAGCTCTTTCTTCTTGATAATTTTTATCTGATACTTCTAATTTAAAATTGTATTCTTCTATCCTATCGATTGAATTTCTTTGTATGCCTATCACTTCTCCTGACTTATTTACAATCAGACATCCCGTATCATCCGGATTTTTAATTGCAAGAATGAATATTATAAATGCTGTACACAAGGTTAAAGCCCATAAGCTTCTACTCAATGTTCGGTCAGAAATTAATAGTTCTGATATTTCCTTTAATCTTTTCATTTATATATCCACCTGCACTATCTTTCTAATAATTCCGTAAATTCCGATGCTTGAAGCTATAACAAAGGTCATTATTATTCGCCCTGCTATAGTTTCGTACATTGGATCAATATAATCGGGAGCAAATATGTTAAGAAACAGTATGACAATGTAGGGCATTATAAATATTACGGCTCCTTCTTCACTCTTTCTCCTAACTATTTCACTTATCTCCTTATCTATTGTCATCTTGTCAATTATTACACTCGCAGCCTTATTTAAGGCCGTTATCAAGCTTGCTCCTGTTGTCTTGCATATGGAGTATACTGTCACAAAGTCATATACATCCTCCAAACCACTTGATGTTGCCATCTCCGCCAAGACCTTTGTGTCCTTTTCACCTCCAATCTCCATTCTTTCATAAGCTTTAATGAGTTCATTAGGAAGTATCGCATCCACTCCATATATATTTTCAAGGCCCGGAATCGATTCTTTAATTGCATCCTTCATCGATCTACCCACACCAATAGCTGTTGATGCCATAAAAAGGAAATCTTTGAACTGTGAAAGATAAGCACTTCGTCTCTTTTTAATAATAAATTCTCTTACATATTCTTTTATTTTCTTAGAAAAAATAATTATTATCGGTGCGAAGAATATGTTTCTATAGAATAGATATGACAATAAGAGCCCTGCAAAAATCAAACCTCCAATAAAAATATAGTCTTCTCTTTTTGTAAATTCATATTCTCTCAAATTGATCATTTTATTAACCTTCTATTTAAATAGTTTTCCCAAGATCACTTCTCTCAAGCCTGTCTCTATCAACTAGGCCGTTATTGGTTGAAGTGAGATTTCCTCTTTGATCTGTCACAAATAAATAGTTCAATATATAATCCTTTCCATCAAAGCCTACCAATTCAGCAACCTCAACCACACCCCTTTTTCCTGAACTATCTCTCCTGAGGTGAACAAAGATATCTATCGCATTAGCTATTTGATTTTTTACAGAATAAATCGATATATTCGACTCCATCAGATACATTGTTTCCAGTCTGTTAAGCATTCCTTTAATAGAATTTCCATGCCCAGTTGACATACTTCCCTCATGCCCCGTATTCATCGCTTGAATCATATCCACAACTTCCTTGCCTCTTACCTCACCTACGATGATTCTGTCTGGTCTCATCCTCAGGCTTGTTCTGATAAGTTGCTCCATTGTTATCTCGCCTTTTCCAATAGAATTTGCAGCCCTACACTCCATATGTACCTTATTGTTCAAATGATTGATTTTGAGTTCTGATGAATCCTCAATTACGATTACTCTTTCATTCTTTCCAATAGATGAAACGAGTGCATTCAGAAAGGTTGTTTTACCCGAAGATGTTCCTCCACTGATAAATATGTTGTAGCCTGCACTAACTAGAGAGGACAACAGCTTCCGACATTCGTATGTGATGCTGCCATACTTAATCAAGTCATCAAGTTCAATTCCGGATTCTGAAAACTTTCTTATTGTCAATATCGGTCCGTTCAAAGCAACATTTTTAAGTACCCCATTAACACGATATCCTTGAGGCAATCTTGCATCTACTATAGGATTCGCTTCATTAACTTCTCTATGTACATCGTTTGAGAACATTCTTATAATATCTTCAATCTCTTTCTCAGAAGTAAAGGCGTCATCAATCTCTACGAGCTCTCTACACCTTTCTATAAAGATTTTTTCCGGTCCATTTACCATAATTTCGTTAATGTTAACATCATTCAAAGCGTCATTAAGAATTCCATATTTACTGGAGACACGCCTGTAAACACTATCAATAACTATCCTGATCTCTGAAACTTCAATACTTTTAGCATCATATTTATCAAAAAATATATCTTCAACTTTAAGGTGTAGATCCTCTTTGCTCGTCTCACTGCCTTCTTCTGTAAGCCATTTCCTAATAGATGATGTCATTTCATCTATTATCATTCTATATTTGATTACTGTTTTTCTGACTGATATCATCTCTGCCACTGTCTATCCCATACAACTTCATTAGATACGCATCTATCTTGAGCTCTGATTCTTTATCCTTAGAAATATCAACCCTTATATAATCATCTCCTTCTACTACTTCCGTACCTATCAAACTGGCCGGGTCGAAGCTCCTTTGCTGGCTTCTTACTATCATTACATTATCTGAACTTCTTAACATCATCATATTTGTCTTGGTATAACAAGAACCGATATCAATAATAACTGTCTCAAATTGACGGCCCAGATTCCAGAGAAGTTCAAGCATATCTTTACTATCTAAATATGCTATCGGATTGATTCCACATGGCATAATAAGATAGCTGATTCCATAACTGTCTCTTCTTATAAAACTCTCGATATTGTAATTTCTATCATCATTGATATAGTACATAAGCCTTGTAAATTGGCCTGCATCTTCAAGTGAAGGCACTCCATAATCATTGATAAAAGCAAGTGGTAAAATCAATACCGAACCACCATGCCTGAATATAATCTGTCTTGCGAGTGATCGTGATTGCATTCCGGTTAGATTATCCGATTCACCACATATAGCAAATAGCCTGGACCTTCCTTTATCTACAAATATTTCACCTGTCCACTTGTGATATATATCCGTTATTTCGGATAAGATTTGGCTCAAACTATCGTATTTGAAGACAGTTTGAGGCATTAAATCTCCCATACTCTCATTGTTTTGTTTAGAAGAGATAAATATAGTCCTATCTTTGATTCTTTGAAGTGTCTCCTCTTCTATGTCATCAGGATTTAGGTCTGTGATTAACATAGTTTTGTTCTTCACAGCAGATGTAATGGAATCCACCCCAATTTCTAAATAAATATTTCTATCGATTTCAGAGATTGTCTCCATCAACGCATCCCTGTACTCAGTATCTCTTATCAAAAATGCTAATCTCATCTACTTCCTCCGTATTGGCGCCTTGTAGAGAGTTTAAAAGATTTCAGTTTGTATTTCATTACAGGTTTTACGGGATGATAACTGTCTGTTCAAGGATAAATTTAGACACAAAAAGAGGAGGTGAATCACCTCCTCTTTTTGAGGTATTATATTTTAAGTTTAGGTAAAATTATTTCAATAACAATCTAGAAGCTTTGCTCTGTTCTGTTGATAATCTCATTCTGCAAGTCACGATCTAAGTTATTAAAGTAGTCACTGTATCCTGCGACACGAACTATCAGGTGTTCATACTCGCCCGGATTCTTCTGAGCATCGAGTAAGGTTTTTCTGTCGATAACATTAAACTGAATGTGATGACCATCCATTGCGAAATACGACCTTGTCAGTGTAGCAAGATTGTCCAATCCCTGTTGTCCGGCAACTGCCTGAGGTGTAAATTTCTGGTTCAGGAGAGCTCCTCCTGTCTTCATTTGATTCAGCTTAGATGCAGACTTAACCACAGCTGCAGGTCCATTAACATCTGCGTTCTTTTCCGGAGCAATACCATCAGGTAAGGATACACCCTTCAGTCTTCCATTTGGGCTCGCTTCCATAACTTGACCAAAATAAACGTGACAGGTTGTCGGTAAGAACTCTACGACGGTAGTTGAACCCTTTGGCGTCTTTCTTCCGGCGATAACATCCTGAAGAGTCTTATCTACACTTCTGAGTATATCATCAGCATAATCATCGTCGTTTCCATATTTAGGTGTTTGTTTTGAGATAATCTTAAAGATTTCATCGTGTCCTTCGAAATTGTCATGAAGTGCAGTCAGTAATTCATCCATAGTAAATTTCTTCTCTTCAAATATATTCTTCTTCAGTACGGACAGAGAGTCTGTGATTGTAGCTACACCAACACACTGAATATATGATGTATTGTAGCGTGCACCACCGGCATTGTAATCAACACCCCTCTTAATGCAGTCATCAGTTATTATAGAAAGAAGCGGAACCGGCATTTCTTCCACATACATACGCTCAATTCTATTATTACCTGCCACCTTAACATCAACAACATATTTAAGCATTGCTTTAAAGGTATCACAAGCTTCTTCATATGAAGTCCATTCTCTAGGGTCACCAAAGTCAGGCGCAATCTTAATTCCTGTATAAGCATCATATCCTCTGTTAAGAACGAGTTCGAGAATTTTAGGTACGTTGAGGTAGCCAGTCAAAACATAAGCCTCTTTTCCCGCACACCCTACTTCAACACATCCGGACGCAATTCCAGAATCACGAGCATCGTCAAGAGATTTGCCAAGGTAAAGCAGTTCTTGAATTATTGCTTCTGAGTTATAGAATGCAGGCTGTCCCCATCCCTTTCTGGAAATCTTAAGAGCCTCCTGGAGAAAATGATTAGGTGTTTTTGTCGAAATCTGTACATTTGAGGAAGGCTGTGTTAGCTTCATCTCATCCATAGTTTCAAGTATAAGATAAGATACTTCGTTTACTCCACTTGTTCCATCAGGCCTCAAAGCACCTGTGTTTATGTTGCAAAAATCGGTATATGTTGCAGACTCCTTAAGAGTAATTCCTACCTTAGGAGGCGCAGGCTGATTGTTAAACTGAATCCAGAGGTTTTCCAGCATTTCTTTTGCTTCCATCCTTGTGAGTAGGCCTTCTTCAATTTCCTTTTCATAGAATGGCTCGAGATAAAGATCTAATTTTCCCGGTGAATAAGCGTCCCAGTTATTCATTTCTACGGTAACACCAATATGAGTAAACCAGTACATCTGAATCGCCTGTCTGAAAGTCTGTGGTGCATGCCTTGGAACAACATCACATACTTCAGCCAAATCAAGAAGATCTTTCTTCCATTCAAGATCTGTTTCTTTCTCCGCAAGCTCACGAGCCATCTTTGCATAACGATCTCCCATAATCATTACGCCTTCGCAAACAAGCTTCATACCCTCATACTCTTCTTTTTTATTAAGAGCCTCAAGGTCGTTATTGTAATCTAAGTTATCAATAAGTTCTTGTATTTCATTATAATAATCGATATATCCCTTTTTATAAATTTTGCCATCTGCCACAGTATGTCCGGGACCTCTTTGCATCAAAAATTCTGTAAAAAGTCCTGCATTAAAAAGGTTATGCCATTCTTCAGGAAGTTCTTTATTCATTTTGCTCATGAGAGCTCTGTCTTCCCAGTAAGGAATAATAACTTCTTTTTGAATCTTCCAGTCCTCGTCGGAAACCTTAAAAAAGACTCTCTCTCGATCATTCATGTTTTCAAAGTCTTCCTTCGTGTGTCAGCATAACTCAGGGAATGTAGGGGCAGCCCAAGGTTCATGTCCTTTTTCGCCAACAATCAAAGAACCCTTCTCTAGGTATAAAGATCTGTTCTCCATAATATGTTTGAAAGCTAATCCTCTAAGGACAGGCTTTGAAACCTTTCCTTCATACTTTTTGTATGCTTCTGTAAGCAAAACTGCACGTTCCATGGAAATCTTAGGGGAACATCCTTTGGTTGAAATCTGTCTTAGCTTGCGAATTCTGTCTGTCGATCCACGGTCGTTTCTTTCCTGTTTTGGATCCATTTCTACTTCCTTCCTTTCCAATAAGGTATTCGTCGTTTTCATAATTCCTCCTTTATAATCTAACCACCAATACTTACTCGATAACCTGATTCTTCAAAGATATTTTTTATTGCTTTAAGTGTTTCATCACTAGGAACACTAAAATTCTGTGTACATTCTCTGTCTAATTGTGCGTATTTTTTTCTTCCAAAATCATGGTATGGTAACAAATTTATCTCTTCCACTTGGATGTTATTATCTTTTAGCCAAGCAATTCTTGACCTCAACAATGAAAAATCCGTATTAATACCATCCAGCAGAATCATTCTTAGAAAGATTCTCGCCCCTGATTTGCTTAAATACTTTAAATTATCAAGTATTTGTTTATTTCCCACTCCTGTATATTTATTATGTAATTCATCATCTATAAATTTAAAATCATACAGAAAAATATCTGTATACGGAACGATGCGTTGAAAATTTTCTTTTGGAGCATATCCGCATGTATCAATTGCAATTGTTATGTTCAGACTTGACAGAAACAACCATAAAGATTTAAATTATCATAGATATAGTTATGAGTTTAAAGCAGATACTTGTATCCCATCTAAGAAGGCACTTCTCCTTCTAAAAATATATTAAATTTTATTTTATCGAATACTAATATATGATGTGATACAACATTCAGTAGGAATTCTATATGAGGTAAATTATATGAATATATTAAAAGCGTACACAAAAATTCTTCAAGAAGAGTTAAAGCCTGCAATGGGCTGTACCGAACCAATTGCAATTGCATATGCCGCATCCATTTTAAGAAATGCTCTCAATGCAGTACCTGAAAAAATAGAAATACACTTAAGTAGAAACATAATAAAAAATGTAAAGAGTGTTATTGTTCCTGCAACCGGCGGGATGAATGGAATAAAGCCTGCTGTTGCAGCTGGTGTTATTGCAAATGCTCCCGAAAAACAACTCGAAGTTCTTATAGGCTTAAATACCGATGATATTCCATTAATAAAATCCTTTATTGAACAATGCGATATGAAGATTAACGAGCTAGAGTCCGATAAGACTTTTGAGGTTAAAATCTATGGTTCATCTGAAAATGATTCTGCCTTTGTTCACCTTTCAGACAGACATACAAATATCGTTTCTGTAATTAAAAATGGGCTAGACATAACAAAAGAATACCCTATTTATGAAACCACAGAAGAACGTGAGCACACCAACCGAGACATCTTGACTATTGAGAAAATAATTGAATATGCAAAGATTGTTCCGCTTGAAACAGTTCAGCCTCTTATTAAAAGACAAATAGATATGAATATGACTATAGCAAAGGAAGGTATTGCAAATGACTACGGTGCTTCTATCGGCAGGCTTATTTACAAAGATGGCAATTGCTCTCCTCAAGCTAAAGCCTGTGCCCTTGCTGCTGCAGGATCTGATGCCAGAATGAGTGGATGTGAACTACCGGTTTGCATTATTTCAGGTAGTGGTAATCAAGGTATATGCGCCTCAGTGCCCCTAATTGTATATGCAAAAGAAAAAGGCTACACTGAAGAAGATCTTATTCGTGCATTAATTGTATCAAATCTTATAACTATACATCAGAAAACAGGAATAGGTTATCTCTCTGCCTATTGTGGTGCTATAAGTGCAGGCTGTGGTTGTGCATGTGGTATCTGTTTCTTAGATGGTGGAGGTTATGACGAAATCTCACAAACATTTGTAAACTCAGTTGCTATTCTTTCCGGCACCATTTGCGATGGTGCAAAGCCTTCATGTGCAGCAAAGATAGCAATGGCCGTTGAAGCAGGTTTCATGGGATACGAAATGATAAAACTCGATAAAAAGTTTTTTGCTGGAGATGGTATTGTTGGTAAAGGAGTTGAAAATACAATACAAAATGTCGGAAGACTTGCTCGTGAAGGTATGAGCGAGACTGATAAAGAAATCATTAAAATAATGCTTAACTAACTAATTAACCTGTAGCATTATATTTATTTACTTTATTTTACTGTTCATTAAGTTTCTGAAGATAACACCAATTAAAAGTATATGCACAATTAAGAAAAAGACATCCATCCAAATACAAATTCTATCAAGATGGATGTCTTTTTTATGTATAACGGCTTCATTTTAGATATTTTTTTCACAAATAATCCTCCCTAATTCAAAATAATCGCAGTATTTTTTCTTTTTTCATTTCATATGGCAACCTTTTTTTAGTATATTCAACGAAATTTTATTATCTTTATATTGATTGAACTCCTTATATTCCAAAGGTTAGGCTGAGAAACAATGTTTTATTTAAATATAACAAAAATCAAAATACAATAAATTTTTAACATTTTTTGTGATTTATGTATATTAAAAATTATTTATCTGTGATATTATCTTAACATTCTTAGGCCATCTATTTAAATGATTAGTATATCTATTGTAGGAGGTGAAAATTATGAGATTTGAGGGGAAGACCGTTATTGTCACCGGAGCAAGCGCGGGCATGGGCTATCGCATCGCGTTAGATTTCGCAAATGAAGGTGCCACTGTTATCGCTGTCGCAAGACGTAAAGAACGACTCGAAGAACTGGCTAAAGAGGCTGAGAATCTGACAGGTAAGATTTTACCCTATGCGGGTGATGTCACCACCAAAGAGATGGCCGAAGGTATGATTGATTATGCTGTCGAACAAGGAGGCAAGCTGGATATCCTTGTCAATAACGCAGGTATTATGGATGAATTTAAGCCGCTTACCGAAATGACAGACGAGCTTTGGGATAAAGTCATGTCGGTCAACCTGGATGGGCCGGTAAAGGCCATGCGCAAAGCTTTGGAGGTCATGCTCGAACAAGAGACCGGTGGTAACATCGTTAACATTGCTTCCATCGGTGGTATCTGTGGTGCACGTGCCGGAGCAGCCTATACCGCATCAAAACATGCGATGGTAGGCATCAGTAAAAATACCGCTTTCATGTATGCAAACAACGGAATACGCTGCAATGTAATCTGTCCGGGTGGTATCGAAACTGAAATCATGAGCACTCAGAGCGACCTCAGCCAGTTTGGATTGGGTCGAGCCATGGCTGGCTTGGATACTTCAATCCCGGCAGGCAAAACTGAAGATATTTCTTCCATTGTTCTTTTGATTGCCAGTGACGAAGGTAAATTTATCAATGGATCTACGATTGTTGTTGATGGCGGAGTTTCATGTAACTAAAGCAGAGCGATTCTATTTATAATCATTAAAGGAAAAACCCTTGATAACGTTATGTTTCAAGGGTTTATTATTTCCTATAAAAGATGTTGGTGCGCGAAGAGGGAGTTGAACCCCCACGGTCTCCCGCTAGAACCTAAATCTAGTGCGTCTGCCAATTCCGCCATTCGCGCGAAATATTATTTTAATAAAAAAGGGAATCTTTCGATTCCCCATGTGGTGACCCCACCGGGAATCGAACCCGGGTTACCGCCGTGAAAGGGCGATGTCTTAACCTCTTGACCATGGGGCCTTGATAGAAAAAAACCGGCGACGTCCTAATTTCCCGGGAGGTCGCCCTCCAAGTATCCTCAGCGCTAAAGAGCTTAACTACTGTGTTCGGGATGGGAACAGGTGTATCCTCTTCGCTATAGTCACCGGATTTTTCCTTGCCTGCCCTCCTGCCTAAGCAGACT
>JAAYIA010000057.1 GCA_012735145.1 Clostridiales bacterium
TAATGGGTGCTAAAGCAGGTGAATATCGACAATGCTACATAAATACTTAAAATAAAAACACCTCAATCCGTTGGAATTGCAGTGTTTTAAGTGGTGTCCCGGAGAGGATTCGAACCTCCGACACCCGCTTTAGGAGAGCGGTGCTCTGTCCCCTGAGCTACCGAGACATACAGGCGAATGATAGCACAGATTTCTTGATATATCAATAATCATAGAGTACAATTCAAGTATTATGTGACGGTAAAACTTGGTGCTATTAATTCAAAGGGTATAATTATTTTACATAATCTGACATATGGGGAGGACAAAATGTATAAGGAAACATTAAGACAAGTGTGGATAGAATTGGATATGTCTGCTTTTGACAGCAACGTCAAAGAAATTAAAAACAGTCTGGAAGGTGTACCGATGATTGGCGTTGTAAAAGCAAATGCTTATGGGCACGGAGCGACCGAATGTGCCAAAGTAATGGTGCACAATGGCGTTGAGAGTATTGCTGTCGCTACGATAGAAGAGGCAGTCAATTTAAGAGAGGATGGCATTGAGGAGCCAATTGTTATACTGGGACTGACACCTGTGGATTGTGCGGATACAATTGTTGAATATGGATTGACTCCGGTAGTTATGTCATATGATGCTGTAAAGGCAATCAGCGATGAAGTGGTACAAAGAGGAGAGGACGATATAAAATGTCTGCTTGCTCTTGATACGGGCATGGGAAGAATAGGTTTAAGAGTATTTAATGATGAAGAAATTCAGACTGCTGTTGAAGAATACAAGAGAATAGTTGAACTTCCGGGTATTAACCTGTATGGAGTTATGACTCACTTTTCTACAGCTGATGAGGAGCAACGAGAATATACAGAAGGACAAATTGATAATTACAATGCCTTCATGGACAAGCTCTCTGTAGAAGGTTTTCACCCTCTCAAAATAGTTTCTAACTCAGCGGCTATTATGGCATACCCTGAAGTTCGTTATGATGCTGTCCGCCCGGGAATAATTATGTACGGACTGGCGCCATCCTCTTATTTGAAAGGCAAGGTTCTCGACTTGAAGCCGGTTATGTCGGTACATGCCGAAATAGTCAACCTCAAGATTGTTCCGGAGGGAACATCGGTGAGCTACGGTCGTAAATTCACTTCTGAAAAAGAAACAAAAATTGCAACCATCGGACTCGGTTATGCAGATGGATACAGCAGGTCAATTAGTGGCAAAGTAAGTGTTCTTTGCGGTGGAAAAAAGTGCCCGGTTATTGGAAATATCTGTATGGATCAGTGCATGGTAGATGTAACCGAGGTAGACGATGTCAAGCTGGGTGATGAGATTATAATAATCGGAAAGCAAGGAGAAAATGAAATAACAGCGGATGATATCGCAGCGATTAATGGAACAATAAACTACGAAGTTACCTGTTTGTTTGATTTAAGAATGCCTAAGGTATACAAGAATTATCCGAAAGGGATGTGCAAATAATGGGTCTTTTGCAGCAGCTGGATGGCAATTGGCTGATTGGTATTCAGAAAACCTTAAACACCGATTGGCTCACTCCGATAATGATATTCATTACCAAGCTTGGAGAAGGAGGATATTTATGGATCGCAATATGTTTACTCCTTCTCGTTTTTAAGAAAACGAGAAGGCTTGGAATCCTTTGCTCTCTTTCTTTGTTATTCGCATTTATTAGTTGCAATGTCATACTTAAACCTATAATTGATAGAACAAGGCCATGGATAGTTTTTAAAGAAGTGCATGCATTTTTGCCGCATCCTGGTGATTCATCTTTTCCGAGCGGACATTCAACAAACTTTATGGCCCCATCGTGGGCTCTGTATTTAAACACTTTACCTATTAGGAGAGGGGAAATGCAGAAAGGTGAAGCTCTGCCGAGTCTTGGATGGGGAGGAGAATCTGTATCCAGACGTCTTATGCACAGATTAGGAATCGTAGCGGTAATCCTTGCAATCCTTGTTGGATTTTCAAGACTTTATCTTGGTATGCACTTCCCTACTGATGTCATTGGGGGCTTGTTGCTGGGAATAGTATGTGCTACAATAATTGCTATTATTATTCGAAATATTGAGAATAAAAAAGGTGTAATTGGGGAAAGAATTAAGGGTTAAAAAAACGGATATGAAAAAGAGAATTTTGACAATGGCGCTTTTGCTTGTGATGGCATTAGTGATGAGTGGTTGTGATGAGAATGTTGGCTACTGGCAAATTTATGAAATTAATGCAGGCGACGTTGTCATGACAAAAGATGATATGTCTCATATGGGCTTTGATAATCCGGGTTTTGTTAAGCTGCAGAAAAGCGGTAAATGTGTTATTAACATTTTCGGAGAAGAATCAGAAGGAACATGGAAAGAAGGCGAAGACCAAGAAATTGCAATCATCTATGGAGACGATTTAAAAGGTTCAGCTGTTCTCGATGAAGATGGAACAATGACATTCTTAGATTTTCAAGGAACGCAGTACAAACTGACAAAATAACCGTTACAACTAAATGTAGACAATAGGATGAGATGGCATATATTGGAAACAATTGGGACAAGCTGCTGAGAGAAGAATGGGAAAAATCTTATTATCTTAATTTGCAGTCTTTCCTTGCTGGTGAATACAAAGAACATACGATATATCCGCCCGCTAATGATATATATAATGCAATGAGACTGACATCCTACGAGGATGTCAAAGTTGTAATTTTGGGACAGGATCCTTATCATGAGCCAAACCAAGCACACGGATTGGCGTTTAGTGTTCCAAAAGGAACAAAACCTCCTCCATCACTGGTTAATATTCTTAAAGAGCTGGAAAGCGACTTGGGAATATTAAACCCATATAACGAAGGGAAGGTCTGTCCTGACGGAGTGTTGGTGCCGTGGGCAAAACAGGGAGTTCTCCTTCTCAACACAGTACTGACAGTACGGGCGCATGAAGCAGCCTCACACAAAGGGAAAGGTTGGGAGCTTTTTACAGATGCGGTAATTGGACAGATTGCCAAACGAACAAAACCTAAAGTTTTTGTTTTGTGGGGAGCCAATGCAAGAGCCAAAAGAGAATTGATACTATCAAAAAGTCAGGATGCGGGTGTGAAGAATCTGATAATCGAGGCACCTCATCCGAGTCCTTTGTCTGCGCATAGAGGCTTTTTTGGTGGAAGATATTTCTCAAGATGCAATTATTTTCTACAAGACAGCGATATAAAGCCTGTAGACTGGAGTTTGTAGCCTGCATATGAAATAGCAGAAACAAATTCACTTATTAAACACAATTATTACACATGCGGGTAATAGGACAATATTGTAAAAAATGCGAGTGTTCTGTTTGTATAAGCCGCAAGCAAATAAAAAAAGGAAACAATTATTATGAAAAAGCTAAGAAAATCACCTATCGTTATTGCACTTTATGCTATCGCAGCAGCAGGGCTGATATATACATTCTATGTAATCGGTTCGGCTGCATCTTATATTCAATCTTATTATAGCTCATACGGCATGTCCGCAGGAGGCGGTGAGATATTCAAATATGTTTTGCAGAATGCACTCAACCCATTTATGACATCTGCAGTTTTATTTGCAGCAGCTTATATACTTAATGAGGTAAGAGCTCTTAATCCTGCATATTATGCAACGGAGCAAGAGATTAAAGAGTCAAAAGAAGCAAAAAAAGATGCTAAAATAAAGGCAAA
>JAAYIA010000058.1 GCA_012735145.1 Clostridiales bacterium
AGGTTGAACTTTGCGGGCTTGCGCCCGACCTTGACCCATGCCGCTATTTCTGCGGGATGGCAAACAAGGCAATCAAGCAAAGCTGCGCTTGACTGCCTTGGGTTTATTTTGTGATGCGGCGAACGTGTGTCATCGCCGGAGTAAAATGACCTTAAAACGCCGACGGGAATTGACCCACTGGAATAAAGGGGCTAACTTCAAGACAAAGAGTCTTGGAGGTGCCCTAAATGCTAAGGAGTGGGACGATTATGAAGATAAAAGAGTCGGCACAGGCGGGAAAAAGCGCCTACGCCATCGGCAAAGAGTTGGGCATATCCAAAAACACGGCACGAAAGTACATGCAGCCCGGCGTTCCTCCGCCGGTGAGAAATGACCGTCCGTCGAAGCTGGATGCGTATAAGCCGCTTCTGCATAGGCTGATGGACGATGGAATCTACAACTGCGTGGTGCTGCTCGAGCGGCTGCGTGAGGCCGGATACGACGGCGGCATCAGCGTCCTAAAAGACTATGTGCATCCTTTTCGCCCGCCGAAGAAGCTGCCGGCCGTGCGGCGGTATGAGACAGCGCCCGGGAAGCAGGCACAGATGGATTGGGGCATCTGCCATTACACAGACACTGTTGGTGCTGTGCACAAGGTACCGGTATTCGTGATGGTGCTGGGGCATTCCCGTGCCAAATACATAGAGTTTACCAGCCGTTGCGACCTGGCAAGTCTTGAGCGCTGTATGGTAAACGCCTTTGCATATTTCGGCGGCGTGCCCGAAAAGGTGCTGACAGATAATATGAAGACCGTAGTCATCGGAAGGGATGGCGGCAAACCCGTCTGGAACACGGCATTCGAGGATTTTTCCCTGGATATGGGCTTTGTGCCGAAAGTGTGCACCCCCCGGCGCCCGCAGACAAAGGGCAAGGTGGAACGGCTCGTTGGCTACGTGAAGGACAACTTCCTGCCCGGACGCAGATTCGAGGATTTAAACGACCTGAACCGTCAGGCGGTGCGTTGGTGCCATGAGCGGGATAGTAAGGTTCATGGAACGACCGGGAGAATCCCGTCCAGAGAGCTTCCGAAGGAGCCTCTGATGCCCTTACCCCCGCAGGAAGTCATGGACAAGTACCGCTGGGAGAGCAGAAGCGTGAGCCGTGACGGCTTCGTGAGCTTCGATGGAATCCGCTACGGAGTGCCCTGGCAGTATAGCGGCAGGCAGGTTCAGGTGCGGCTGTGCGCCGGACATGTGGAGATTTATCTTGACAATACGCTTATCGCCAGGCACGAGGCCAAATACTCCGGCGGCAGGATTGTCTGGCTCGCCGGTCAATACGCCGGGCTGAGCGAGAAGGGTGGAATGCCGTTGCCAACCGGATTCGCCAAGCAGCAGATGCCACAGGTGGAGATTCGTGACTTGGGCGAGTATGACCGGCTGTTCCGGGTGGTGTCCAATGGTTGAATTAGAGCACACCAGAGCTTTACTGGATGGCATGGGCCTTAAAACGTCGGCCGAGCTTTTGGACGCACAGCTTGAGCGTTCTCTGAAGGTGGAGGATACCTATCTGGCCTTTCTTCTGGAGCTTCTCACTTTGGAGGACACGGAGCGCAAGCGCAGGGGTGAGGAGATGCGGATTAAGCTCTCCCGGCTCCCCCACAGAAAAACCTTGGATGAGTTTGACTTCGACTTCCAGCCCAGCATCGACAAGCGGCAGATTGACGAGCTGGCAACCCTGGCTTTCGCCGCCAGAGCTGAAAACATAATCCTGCTGGGGCCGCCCGGTGTAGGCAAGACACATCTGGCCGTGGGACTTGCCATGAAGGCGCTGAAATCCGGCTTAGGCGTTTATTACGCAAGTCTTTCACAGCTGATTGCAGACCTGAAAAAAGCGCAGGAGCAGAACCGCTTGGAGCGCCGGTGGCGGGTGTATCTCAGACCGGATATCCTCATCATCGATGAGGTCGGATACCTGCAGCTTGACCGCACGGAGGCCCAGCTGCTCTTCAGACTCGTCTGCGAGAGGTATGAGCACGGGAGCATTATACTGACCAGCAACAAGTATTTTAGCGACTGGGGGGAGCTCATGAGCGACAGCGTCATCGCCACTGCCATGCTCGACAGATTGCCCGCTACTTTTCGGAAGAACTCGGCATGGATATGTTTGACGAATGCAGCTACCGCCCTCATCAGCTGATGTACTGGCCTAGTGAAGAAAATGAATAAGAAAAAGCCTACTAGCTTTAAGCAAATAGAAGATATTTGGTACGAAGGCTACTACCAAAGTAGAGATAGGCATTACCATGATAGCAGATACCACTTCCTAAACTTACACAGTTTTTTCAACGGAGTAGGAACTGTAGAACTTAGAGGATTTAATGGAACGCTCCATGCTGGAAAAATTAGAAGCTACATCCTCCTAAGCTTGGCCATAAACGAGCAGGCCTTAACACAGAAATTTGCCAGCAGCAAAAAACCACAGATAGAAAATCCAAAGTTTGCAATGAGAACCTGGCTAACCAGGATCGGCTTTATAGGAGATGACTTTAAAAACCCTAGAGAACACCTTTGCAAACATCTAGAAGGATCTGCAGCTTGGAGGTTTCGTGAGTCCGCCTGAAAGTAGCGGCTACTAAAGCCACGAGGGGGGACTTCCCCCTCTTAAGCTGGTAGAAGGGGTCAATCTACCTACTTCAAATACAAAGCCCACACAGGCGAAACTGTGGCAAAAGAAAGGAAGATGAATATGAAGAAGAAACTATATCTAGCTTATGGCTCCAACTTAAACCTATCTCAAATGGCTAGTAGATGTCCAACTGCTAAGCTTGTAGGAGCCAGCGAATTAAAAGATTAATAGGCGATGATGCAACAGTAGAAGCAGATCCAAATGCACCAGTAGTTCCAGTAGTAACAGAAACAATGACAGCATTTGGTGAAGGCACCATTGAAGATAACACAGCAACATTTAACGGCGATATTCCTTGGTACGAGGCGAATTTAGGACAAGAATTCCCTAGGCCAGAAGCGCTGCTGAGCGTGCTCTGCTTGCATTATCTTTTACGTTAGCACTACATGAAGTATCCGACTTTAATTCTTTACTGTTCATAGACACACCTGTTGCACGTGTTTCTGATATAAACAGAATAAACTTTGCGAACGTGCTTTGCGAAGTAAGCAAGAATAAGCAGTTAATAATGACCTTTACTCCGGATGAGTACTCACCAGAAATAAAAAACATCTTTGATCCGGCAGCAAAAACAAACATTGAAATTGCTCTGCAAGACGAAAAAATTACTGTGGTGAAATAGGAGGATAAACATGGAAGTATCAAAAAATCCCGACAGACTTAATTATTCGACTAAGGCAAAACAACTATTAGACAAGGTTGAGGAATCAAACTATTTAGGGCTTGCAAATAAAGGTGGCGCAGGGGTGAGTCGTTCAGAAATTTTCCTTTTTGCTATGGCACTTGGCGCTGAGAGCAAATCACCGACGGAAGTTAAAAACCCCTATGCTGGTGGACTTGTCCTCGATAAATCCATAGACAGTAAGACACAAGCGGCTATGTATGCTCAACTCATATCACAACTTTCTGACCCAGAGAATGATCTTGATGAAATCACAAAGAAGGGCGAAGTATACAAACTAGCTGAGAGATATGCAAATACTGGGTTTGAGTGTATTGAAGAGTATATTGATACGAAAAAACCCGAGACTCTTGTATGGGACTTATTCCTAGAGTTAGACGCGCAATATGAAACCCTTAAGATTGAGAAGGAGTAATTCGATCCGATAATAGGAAAATAAGCCAAGCAGTAATTATAATGCTCAACGATTCATGGCTCGACCGTATGTTTTTAATTACAACAACCGCACATTTTCAACCTATTGGTTCGGTAGATACAGTCCACACTTTTTTCCTGTTCGGTAGATTCAGTCGACCAATAATGTCCGTTTGGTAGAATGGTCAATGATAAATTGGAATCAGTTAGTTACTTGTATTCACTCGGAATAGGAATATTAAATCTCTCACACAATAGTTTTACATCATGCACATCATTTTCATCATGCTCATATCCCAAGTGAAATAATACTTGATTTTCAGCATCAATACATCTTACTATTTTATCGCCTATTTTCCCAATGCCACTAAACACTTCTGGAGGATATGCTTCTCCTTCAAAAACAATGTATCCTTGTTCGTTGAATTTAAATATATGAAGATCAATTATCCTGCCTTTAGCATCTTTCCAAACGGCGTGAGATACGGTGGTATATGATTCTGTAACTTCAGTAAATCCTTTTTCTTTTAATATTTCAATAAACTTTTTACTATTACTTTCTCCCACAAATAAATCAATATCGTTGTGTACTCTTGTTTCTTCTTCTAATAGCGCATCTACTCCCCAACCGCCATCTATCCAAATGTTAATTCCATTTTCTTCAGCATATGTTATTATCTCAATGGCATCTGTTTTATTTACCATGTAATCCCTCCGTTCAAATTACCATTTCTACTTTTACAATTGTATTGTTTTTGTTGCAACATTTTCACAAAATGTACTATCATGCTCAACAAACAAAATTGTAGGTTCATGTTCAATTAACAATTTCTCAATCTGCATACGAGAAATGACATCAATAAAGTTCAATGGTTCATCCCAAATATACAAATGTGCTCGTTCACACAAACTTTTAGCAAGCAATACCTTTTTCTTCTGTCCTCCACTAAAATCCTCAATATTCTTTTCAAACTGTTCTCTTGAAAAATCAAGTTTTCTTAGCAGCGATTTAAATAAGCTCTCCTCAATACGGTGTTTATCTGCATACTCAGATAAGTTACCATCTAAATCCGAAGTATTTTGTGAAACATACGAAATAATTAACCTATTATTCCTTTTTACAATTCCACTATGGGGGATGTCCTCTCCATAAATTAATTTCAATATGCTTGATTTTCCGCTGCCATTCTTCCCTTGAATAGCAATCTTTTCACCTTGCTCTATAGTGAAACTTACTCCTTCACAGACAATTCTATCATCATATTCAATTGCAACATCTGTAAGTTCTACAAGTTTTTTGTCATAGAAAGTAAGCGGTGCTATTTTTAAGCTTTCATTAAATTCAATATTTTTAAGGAGCTTTGATTTTTCATCAATCATATCTTGTTGTCTAGATTCTATATTTTTAGCACGCTTCATCATTTTTGCTGCTTTGTGTCCAACATAACCTTTATCTAATTTACTCCCTGAATTAGTAGTTCCATGCTTGCTGCTTTCCACACTATCTGACCATACAGTTGTACGTTTCGCTGAACTCGAAAGTCGGCCGATATCCTTTTTCAATTTTTTATTTTCTGCTAATTCAAAACTATCTTGTAATTCTTTGTTTCTCCACCATGAAGAAAAGTTTCCTCTCTGTATTTCAATATTAGTTTTGTTAATTGCTAGAATATGATCAATACAATTATCTAGAAAAGCTCTATCATGTGAAATCAGAATAAATCCTTTCTTTTTTGCCAAGTAGCTACTGAGCTTTTTTCTACCTTCTGCATCCAAATGATTTGTAGGCTCATCAATAAGAAGAAATGAGTTTTCCTTCAAAAACATTGCAGCAAGCAAAGCTTTGGTCTGCTCACCTTTTGATAGTGTATTAAACTGTCTATATAAAACATCATCATCTATATCCAACAAGGATACTTCTTTCATTATTTCCCAATCCATTGAATTGGGACTGATTTCCTTTATGATATCTATGGTAAAACTTTCTGGATCCTGCATCTCATAAGGAAAATATTCAAAAGTTACATTAGCTGATATACTTCCATTATATTCGTATTTCCCAAGCAAAAGATTTAGAAAAGTAGTCTTTCCTCTTCCATTTCTTCCGGTAAAGCCCAATTTCCAATCGGTATCAATTTGAAAACTTACATTTTCAAAAATATTATCATAGCTACCTTCATAAGCAAAGGTTAGGTTTGTAACATTTATTAAAGACATATTTTTGTCCTCCTCTGTATTTAATAGTATAAATAACAAAGTCAGAACAATAGGCGACCTTGTTATTACTCCATATAGGTATCGCCTGCAGTGTCCGACTCTATATGGAGATTATCATGTGTTAGCAAAGTGTCTTTATTTATCATAATGTTATTTGTCCTCCTTATTCGAATTATTTATAAAAAAGTAAGAGCCGCAAGAATTAATTATTCTTACAGCTCATAGGTATACATAGTTAAGCTAATCATTTAGCATAACACAAGTGTATATATTAAGAGAAAAAAGAATAACTTTCTTGCATAAGCACAACAAAACAAACAGAACGCACCTGTCTATCTTTGTATTAAATGTACTTTAAAATTAGCAAGAAAAATTAATCATTTTTTCACCTCAAATTTCAATTTTTATCATTATACTATAATAGGTCAAAAAAGTCAATAAAGAGTGAATCGAAAAAACCGCCAACCAAGAGAGGATTAATCTCCTAATTGGCGGTCTGTATCCAAGTTATGCTTATACTTCTACTTCAATTCCTGACTTAAACCTCACAACCAAGTTGTTTTCAAATATAGTTGCTTTCTCAACTAAGAGCCTTACCAACTCTTCATCGTAATCAAGGCTCTGATCTGCATGGTTTTCTATAAATTCCATCATCTCTGTAATTCGGTCTTTTTCGCCTTGGCTTTCCGCTTCCTCTGTAAGGATAGTTTGCTTTCTTTCGCTAAGTGCCTGTATTTCATCAGCAAGGTTTTCATAGTCTTTGCCGGAATTAGCATAGCTAATGAGTTCTATCTGTTTTTCTTCCATTTGCTTGTCAATGTTGGTAATGGCTTGTTCATTGCTCACGCACACCACCGACTCAATATTCTCTCGTAAAATCGCAATCATCGATTCGCCACCGCTAAGAACCTGATTAAATGCCTCTGCTATCGCTTATTATCGCAAACGTCGTGGAATGACACAGGAACAGTTAGCAGGCCATATAGGAATTAGCAGACAGCACATGGGCGGAATAGAAGCACCCAATATGGTGAGAGCTGTTTCGCTTGAAGTTTTATTTAACATTGCCACGGTTCTGGAAATTGAGCCTTATATGCTCTTGAAATTTAACCCTGAAAAATAGAAAGGCTCCCATCTGATTTTAGAGGGAGCTTGGCGTAAGCACATTTATTTTATAAAATAAATATGGAAGACGAACATATCGTCAGTTTATTTTAACATCAAAAACAGTCAAACGGAGCCGTTGCTCTTTGAAAAGCATCGGCTCCGTTTGACTGTTTGTTGTTATAAAAGCATTTTACTTAAAATAAAGCACAAATCCGAACCCTTCGCCGACAGGAAAGACCTGCCTTGAATGGTTCGGATTATATGTGCTTGGTGCGAGTGACGGGACTTGAACCC